>JACREW010000014.1 GCA_016212685.1 Nitrospirota bacterium | reverse complement strand
CCGCAGACTATAGCGTGGTCGAGGGGGAACTCCTCCCCATTGTTATAAAATTCAGCAATAATGTGGATGCAATCACCATCGTCAGAAATAATGACGAGATTTTTAAAGGGACAGATGTTAAGGGAAAAGGATACTTCTGCAAAACAGTGAAACTTAATCCCGGCCCTAATGAGATAGTTGTGAATGCTGTCGAAGGCGGCAGGGTTGCTGAATCAAAAAAGGTTGCTGTTTTTTACAGGTCAGACTTATCAAGAGAATACAGGATTACCCCTCCCGAATTTCAGAAAAAGCCGTTTCATAGGGAAGACAGCGAGAGGGCATGCATGTCATGCCACGAAACTAATGTATCGGCAAAGGATTTGAAGCCGCAGAAGCCCGGCGATTCTGTCTGTTATCCATGCCATAAAAAGATAACGGAGTATGGTTATGTCCACGGCCCTGCGGCAACATGGGCTTGTCTTTCATGCCACGACAAAAATTCCAAGCCGGTTAAATATGCCGCGCAGCAGTCGGAGAGGGATTTGTGTTTTGCATGTCATAAGGACAAGAAAGAGGAATGGACGCCCAAAAAGTATTGGCACGGACCCGCTGCAACCGGAAAGTGCAGTATATGCCATAACCCCCATGCCTCGAACAATATTTCATGGCTTAAAAAACCTTCATGGGATTTGTGTACTACATGCCATGAAGACAGGGCCTCCGGAAGGCATGTGGTTGCAGGATTTGTGTTCGGGTCTTCGCATCCTACAAAGGGCAGGCCGGATCCCCTGCGACCCGGAAAGGAGCTTTCATGCGCAAGCTGTCATAACCCCCATGCCGCTAATTCGAGGGCGCTTTTTGCCAATGATACCATCAGTCCGGGCAGCTTGTGTCAAATGTGTCATAAGAAATAGTTCATGGTTCATTATCGATTGAATTGATATTATGAACTGGAAACGGTGAACGGGTAAATGGAAATACTAAACAGCGTAAGATTTAAATTGTTATTCTTATCCCTTCTCGCAGTATTTGTCGTCACAACTCTGGTCGTCTGGTCCGATATTGAGGATACAAAGACAAGGTTGATCGATGCGCAAAAGGAAAAGGCCACTCTTTTGTCCGATACTATCAGGCAGAGCATAATGCTCCTCATGCTCGAAAACAGGTGGAAAGAAGTACAGAATCAGGCGGAGGATTATACAAGGAATAATCTTGAGTTAAAGGAAGTAAGGATATTTCATCCCGTGAGCGGCCGTATTATTGTTTCAAATAAAATTGAAGATGTGGGGAAGAAAATATATAAAGAAGATTGGGATAGATTTGTAGGGCATGAAGAATCTCCCTTTATGATTAAAAAAAACGATAAGATATTTGCCACCAGAATTATACCTATAAAAAACGAGCCTGCATGTTACAAGTGCCATCCTCCCAATGAGAAGATATTGGGTGTTTTGGATGTGGAGGTTTCGCTTGCAGGGGCATATCAATCCATAGAGGAGTCGACCTACAAGCATGCAGCAGGTCTTATTATCGGGTTTGTGTTAATAGGTTTGATTTTTTTTGTTGGAGGAGAAAGGCTTATCAACGCACCCATGAGGGAATTGACGGCAGTAATGAAAAAGGCGGAATCCGGGGATTTGTCGGTCAGGGCCGAAAAACAGCGGGAGGATGAGTTCGGTTACTTATCGGGCGTTTTTAATCATATGATAGACGCCCTTGAAACTGCAAAAGAAGAGATAGGGAGATGTCACGCGGAGCAGATGGAAAAGGCTGCGAAGCTTGCCTCTCTCGGTGAGATTATCTCAGGCATTGCCCATGAGATAAAAAATCCGCTGGCAGGAATAAGCTGTGCCGTTCAGGTGTTCCATTCTGAATTAAGTGAAGACGACACTAAAAAGGCAGTTGTTACCGAAGTTTTAAATCAGGTAAACAGGCTTGATAGAATAGTGAAGGACCTTTTGAGCTATGTAAAGCCAAAGCCGTTACAGTTCCTGCCGGCCAGGACAAGCGATGTTTTAGAAAAGGCCCTTTTCTTTGTGTATCCCGAAGCGAAGAAGCGGAACATCGTTATTGATAATCAGGTTGGAGATGAGATACCCGAGATATTAATGGATCCGGACCAGATTCAGCAGGTATTTCTGAATATCACAATAAATGCCATTCAATCCATGCCTAATGGCGGTATTCTCACCATCTCTGCATCAAGGAAAAAATATCAGGAAGTGCAGGATGAGATAAAGAGACCTGTAGAGGGTGATAAGATATTAGCCGTTAGATTTCAGGATACAGGTAAAGGCATATCATCCGAGGATTTACCGTATATATTCGAGCCGTTTTTTACCAAGAAGACCAAAGGCACAGGTCTCGGATTGTCTATAAGCCGGAAGATTGTTCAGGAACACGGCGGTGAGATTACCGTTGGAAGCGAAGTTGGTAAGGGAAGCTTATTTACGGTATACTTACCGATGAAAAATTAGGTAAAGGTAGAGGTAAAGCGTATGATTCAGGCTAAGATCCTTGTTGTAGATGATGAGAAGTTTATAACATGGTCGCTTAAGCAGCATCTCGAGAAAGAGGGCTATGAAGTTTTTACTGCGGAATCAGGGGAAGACGGGCTTGAAGTATTCAGGACGGAGTTGCCTGATATTATTCTCCTTGACATACATCTGCCCGGAATAAGCGGTCTTGAGACCCTTGAGGCCATAAGGAAGGTCAACAAGGAAGTCATCGTGGTTATTATAACTGCCCACGGCGATATAGAGACGGCAGTTTCTGCCATAAAATTAGGCGCATATGATTTCGTTGAAAAACCGTTCGATTTGAATAGAATCTCTGTCCTTATTAAAAAGGCGCTGGAGACTATACACCTAAAGAGAGAAGTTACCTATCTGAGAGAGGAGCAGCATGACAGGTACAGCTTTAATAACATAATAGGCGCTTCTAAAACCATGAAAGAGGTCATCGCCCTTGCAAAGAAGGTTGCAGAGAGCGATGCCAGTATCATACTTATTCAGGGGGAAAGCGGAACAGGAAAGAATTTGATAGCGAGGGCTATTCATTATCACAGTTCGAGGGCATCCGAGCCGTTTGTCGAGGTCACATCAACAGCCATTCCCGAAATGCTCATTGAAAGCGAGTTGTTCGGTTATGAAAAGGGCGCATTCACAGATGCAAAGGTATCCAAAAAAGGACTCTTCGAGCTTGCCGGCGGCGGCACCATTTATCTCGATGAAATTGGGGATATAAAGCCTGCTACGCAGGCAAAGCTGCTGAGGGTTATAGAGGATAAGACCTTTAAAAGAGTAGGCGGCCTCAAAGACATAATCGTGAATGTCAGGATCATAGCCGCTACGAACAAGAATCTCGATAACGCCGTCAAGGACGGCAGCTTCAGGGCAGATCTCTATTATAGGCTTAAGGTCATCCCCATATTTATACCGCCGTTAAGGGGGAGGGAAGAAGATATACCCCTTCTTACAATGCACTATATCAAGTTCTTTAACAGGGAGTTCAAAAAAAGTGTAATAGGCATATCTCCGGAGGCGCAAAAGCTCCTTGTAGATTATCCGTGGTACGGCAATACGAGGGAACTGAAAAATGTTATAGAGAGGATTTGTATCCTCGAAGATACGGACATTATATATCCTGAGCATATACCTTCTGAAATAGCGGACTATGTAGGGACCGAAGCAGCGTCTGCCAAAGAGGAGAAATCAGCGTTTGATATACCCCCGGAAGGGCTTTCCCTCAAGAATGTCGAGAAAGATTTGATTGCGAAGGCGCTGCAGATGGTTAGCGGCAATCAGACAAGGGCTGCAAGGCTGCTCGGCATATCGAGGGACGCCCTCAGGTATAAGATGCAGAAATTCGGACTGCTATGAGTTATTTTTTATGGCATGAATTGCATAAGGTCATGGGTTCTAAGCGCAGCATCACGGGCTCTTTGGAATGCTGGTCATGGCATGTGATGCATGTGAGTTTGCCGTCTTTAGTGAGAGGAAGATTTTGTGGAACCTGGTATTTGGGAATTATATCGACAACGTGTTCTCCCTCCTGTATTCTTTCTTTATGACAGGTGACACATAACTCGGTAAGCGGTTTTTTTACAGAGCCTCCATTATGGGATAAATGGCATATAGTGCAATCTTTTGTCTGAAGCGCATCTGTAAGATGAAACATCAACATTGACAAAACAATTATGGAAGTAGAAATAATATATCTCATAGGATAATCCGTTATGCTATTTGGAAAAATCTTACCACAAAATGAGGAAGAGGTAAAGAAAAAGATAAAGAAAAAAAATTTATTCTTTACCTTTTTACTGTTAATCTTTACCTCTACCTTTTCCTTTACCTGTTTTTCCTGTGCTCCTAAAACCGATAATATCGAATTATTCTGGCCGCAGCCGCCTGATGAGCCGAGGATAAAGTGGGTAGGCTGGATAAGAGGAGAAAAGGATGTTACCGGAGAAACCGGTACAGAATGGCTTATGAGGTCCGTGGTCGGCGAGGCAGAGGATGTGCTTATTG
Source organism: Nitrospirota bacterium (assembly GCA_016212685.1). GTDB lineage: Bacteria > Nitrospirota > Thermodesulfovibrionia > Thermodesulfovibrionales > Dissulfurispiraceae > GWB2-47-37. The sequence goes on along the minus strand of JACREW010000014.1, from coordinate 1,415 downwards.
CAATGCCTTACAATGTCTTTGTTTCAAAAGAGAGGATTTATGTAGCGGATACTGGAGGATCGAAAGTAGCAATATACGATACAGCTAACAAAAAGGCATTTTATGCAGGGAAAAGAGGCATAGGCGGATTGAATAAACCGATAGGGGTGGCGGTTGACAGAGAAGGGAGCGTTTATGTAACGGATTCGGCGCAGGATAAGGTGATAGTCTATACTCAAAGCGGAGAATACAAGTATACTCTTAGCAAAAAAGGACAGTTTCAGCAGCCTACCGGCATAGCCATTAACGATTCCCTCGGCAGGGTTTATGTGGTTGACGCCAAAAAGCACAATGTTACGGCAATGAATAAAAACGGCGATGTGCTGTTTGAATTTGGCAGAAGAGGCGGCAATAACGGTGAGTTCAATTACCCCAGTAATATTTATGTTGATAAACAGGGATTGCTTTATGTCAGCGATACCCTGAATTTCAGGATACAGATTTTTGACCCCGACGGCAAATTTATCAGAAAAATGGGATCTATCGGCGATACTCCCGGAAACCTTGCCAGACCAAAAGGGGTAGCAATCGATTCCGACAGCAATATATATATAGTGGATGCCGCGTTTAATAATGTCCAGATATTTGATAAGGAAGGCAATCTCCTTCTGTTTTTTGGCTCTATGGGCATAGGCCCCGGTAAACTATGGCTTCCAGCAGGCATTTTTATAGACGAAAAAGACAGAATTTATATAGCTGACCAGCTCAATAGACGAATAGACATATTTCAATACCTGAAAAAATAACCTCCGCCTTGATCTTAACCTGTTGTTGTATTTTCCTCACCAACTGCGTGATATTGCACAGCTAAAAAGTTCGTAGCTCATGGCTCACAGCTCATTGTTCATAGTTCACTGTTCATGGTTCCCTATTTATATTCACCATTATTCCCGTGGAAACGGGAATCCAGTTGTTTTTTAAAGGTTTTTCGTTTCTCTGGATTCCTGCTTCCGCAGGAATGACAATTTATTGCCATGAACTGTGACCATGAACCATTAACTTTTCATGCTGGCACGGGCTTTGCTTTATGCTTTATAAATTGTCAAGAAGTTTGAAATAATTTATAGGGGGGTGAAGATAATGTTGGAAAAAGTAACAACTTTAAAAACCAAAAAAAAGGAGGTGAGCAAGATGAAAGGAAAGGTTTTGGTATTAGTAGTGGCGGCAATAGTGCTTCTTGGTGCAGGCGTTGCGCTGGCAGGCATATCAAGCACAAAGCATAATCTGAGTTCCGGTGGTCCGGGCACAGTTAAGGCAAGCGCTGGACAGCAGAATGATGAGATCTGCGTATACTGTCATACTCCTCACTTTGCCAACACAGGCTTTACAGGCGCACCGCTCTGGAACAAGGCAACCCCAGCAGCTACTTATACGAT
>JACREW010000013.1 GCA_016212685.1 Nitrospirota bacterium | reverse complement strand
TTCAATAAAGTGGAATTGGTGAAGTTCGTAAAGCCAGAATACTCTTATAACGAACTGGAAATGCTGACTTCAAATGCTGAAGATATTTTGCAGAAGCTCGGACTTCCGTATCGTGTCGTTGCCTTATGCAGCGGAGACATGGGCTTTTCATCGGCAAAAACTTATGATATCGAGGTATGGCTTCCTGGACAGCAGAGATACAGGGAGATTTCCTCATGCTCCAATTTCGAGGACTTTCAGGCAAGAAGGGCGAACATAAGATTCAAGCGCGAAGGCAAAAAGGGCACGGAATTTGTTCATACGCTAAACGGCTCAGGCCTTGCAATCGGAAGAACGCTTGTAGCAATACTCGAAAATTACCATCAAAAAGACGGTACGGTTATAGTGCCGGAGGCGCTGAGGCAGTATATGGGGGTAGAGGTTATAAAATAGGCTATATTTCAATCATTAGCCGGGGGAAAGCAGAAAACTATAGCTGGAGAATGATAATGAGAAAAACAAAAAAACAAATTGCTCAAATCGCCAAAAACATCAAGCTCCTCATCCTCGATGTGGACGGCGTTCTTACCGACGGAAGGATCATACTCGACAATGATGGCAACGAGTTCAAGGCGTTTCATGTGAGGGACGGCCACGGCATAAAGATGCTGCAAAAGGCGGGCATAAAGACGGCTATCATTACGGGCAGACATTCTAAGGTTGTAGAGAGAAGGGCGCACGAACTCGGCATTACGGAGGTTTATCAGAGGTGCCATATAAAATCGGTAGCCTATGACCATCTTATAGAAAAGATGGGGATTACGGACGGGGAAACTGCTTATGTAGGAGACGACATTGTGGATATCCCTCTTTTCAGGCGCGTAGGCCTTTCGGTCGCAGTCGCAGACGCTACGGACGAGGCAAAGGCAGAGGCTATGCTTATTACAAAAAACCGCGGCGGCATGGGAGCGGTCAGAGAAGTGTGCGATCTTATATTAAAGTCAAACGGCAAATGGAAAGAGTTGAGCGATGAATACTATAAGGCTTAACCTTCCCACAATCCTCACATTCAGCAGGATAATCCTTATACCGTTTTTCCTATGGATAACTCCTGCAAGCCCCTTGCTGGGTATCGGCATTTTTCTTATCGCATCTATTACAGACTTCCTCGACGGCTATCTTGCGAGGAGATCCGGCCAGATAACAAAATTCGGAATAATACTCGATCCGATAGCGGATAAATTCCTCGTTATCTCGGCATTGATACTGCTGGTCGATATGGTAAGGCTTTCGGCATGGATAGCAATAATAATCATAGTAAGGGAATTTGTCGTCACGGCATTGAGGGTAGTCGCTCTTTCAAAGGATGTCGTCATACCCGCCGAAACCGGAGGGAAAATTAAGACAGCATCGCAGATGACTGCGATAATACTTCTGCTTTTGCCCGGAGGCATAGGCGACATCGATTTTTATGACGCCGGTTTAATTCTCATGTATATCTCGCTTGTCCTCGCATTGACATCAGGTATTAAATACACCGTTTCTTTCTGGAGACAGGTTCAATGATGATTGCATGGATAATAATTTCATTCTTAATCGGCTCTATACCTACAGGCTTACTGATTGCGAAAAGCAGGGGCATTGATTTAAGGAAGGTCGGAAGCGGAAACATCGGAGCGACCAATGTAATGAGGGCAATCGGAAAAGAAGCCGCCCTGTTAACGTTATTGGGCGATATAGGAAAGGGCATAATCCCGATAGTTATAGTCAGGCTCGTGTCCCCGGGTTTCCTTTACGAAGCTGCAGCAGGCTTCTCGGCCATCATGGGGCATAACTTTTCTATCTTTCTTAAATTCAGAGGCGGCAAAGGAGTTGCGACAAGCCTCGGAGTGCTGATAGCCTTTTCACCTCATGTGGGTTTGTTCACCGCTATGCTCTGGCTTATGACAGCAAAATGGACGCGGTATTCTTCGCTCAGCGCATTGGTAGCCTTTGGCCTGCTGCCGCTCAGCTTTTATCTTATTGACTATTCCCGGCAAAATATTATATTCGGAGTAATTATAGCCTCCCTCATATTCATCCGCCACACGGCAAATATCAAAAGGCTCATACAAGGCACTGAAAGCAAGATAGGGCAGAAGGCTTAAACATGGACATAAAAGGAATCAGAGATAAGCTCCGGGACTTTGCCGCCGAGCGTAACTGGGACCAATTCCACAGCCCGAAAAATCTCTCTATGGCTCTTGCTGCTGAAGCCGCTGAACTCCTTGAAATATTCCAGTGGCTGACAGAAGAACAGTCGCAGAATATCGCAGACTCTGAAAAGGACATGGCGCTTGTGAAAGAGGAAATCGCCGATATTTTTATCTACCTTGTCCGGCTCGCGGACAAGCTGAATGTCGACATAGAAAAAGCGGTGCTCGAAAAGATAAAGACAAACGAGAAGAAATATCCGGTTAAACTCTCCAAAAACAGCGCCGTAAAGTATAGCAGGAGATAAGATGAAAAAGACCGATTTTGACAAATACCTTGAAGAAAAGTTAATTATTTTGGCTCATCGTGTAAGAGAGTGGGTAAAGCAAGCGGCTTTTATGGCAGGGAAGGCATAACTGACAAAGATTTGAGGGTTTTAAAAGAGGCTAAAAATCTGGCATGATAACTGGATGCAAAAAAAGA
>JACREW010000233.1 GCA_016212685.1 Nitrospirota bacterium | reverse complement strand
GCTTCAATAACTCAGAGAATATAGTGTATACTTTGTTCATGGTCTGTTCCTCCTTGCTGGTATAGGGTTTCGTCACTTCTATTATCCAACAATCGAGTGTAACAGACCAAGACTTATTTACTTTTACCGGACACTATTGATCTTGAATATCAAATAGATGATGGAAAACACTCGTGTTATATTTTTCCGAGTTCTGCGGAGAAAATAATAAAATTGATCAAAGAAAAACAAATCGGAAGTTAACAACCTCATTCACGGGATCGGCGAGAAACGGCCCCGCCTCCCTGTGAGTTCACAGCGTTTGCGGCAAATTGAATAAGGACGAAAGATGAGAGAACGTCTAACGTTGCAATACAATGAATTCAAACAGGCTGTAAAAAACAGCTTGATTGCTTATAAAGAAGCGGATAATATTTTAAAGGCAATGGCGTCTTATGGTTTTTATTCGCCGGTTAATTCTATAAAGGAAGTGTTGTAAATGGACATAATCACATCCCATATAAACGCCGATTTCGACGCCCTCGCATCCGTGATCGCGGCAAAGAAGCTGTATCCGGACGCGGTGATAGTATTTCCGGGCTCGATGGAAAAGAGGGTGCGGGATTTCTTCGACGCGTTCCAGCCTGTCGAGATAAAAAAGTCTAAGGACATCCAGTTGAAGCAGGTTAAAAGGCTGATACTGGTTGATACAAAGCACCCTGACAGGATAGGGAACTTCAAGGAACTCCTTTCAAGAAAGGATGTAAAGATACATATCTACGACCACCACCCCATCAGCGAGTCCGACATAAGGGGAGAGTTGGAGGTCATAGAGCATGTGGGTGCGGTCTCCACAATGTTTGCCGAGATAATACAAAAAAAGAAGATACCCTTAACTCCTATGGAGGCTACCGTCCTTTGCTTAGGCATATACGAAGAGACCGGTTCGCTGACGTACACGTCCACAACCCCAAGGGATTTGACGGCTGTATCGTATCTGCTGAAGAGGGGAGCCAATCTCAACATAGTATCCAATTTTTTGAGGATAGAAATGAGCAGGGAGGAGTTCGTGCTTCTCAACGAGCTTGTTCAGTCGCTCAAAGAGGTAGTCGTGCAAGGAGTTAGGATAAAGATAGCAAAAGGCAGGATCGAAGGGTTCAGCGACGTGGCGCATTTAGCGCATAAGATCATGGATATGGAGGACACGGATGCGATCGTGCTTTTGATCGGCATGGCGGATAAGATATTGATGGTAGCGAGGAGCAAGGCCCCGGAGCTTGATGTGTCTCAGGTCTTGTCCGAGTTTGAAGGCGGAGGGCATCCGACGGCGGCATCCGCCACGATAAAGGATATGCCCTTTGAGATAGTAGAGGAAAGGCTTGTCGAATCACTGAAAAAACATGTGCGGCCTATGAAATCGGCAAGGGATGTAATGACGGCGCCTGTTATTGTCGTGCAATGGAAGAGCGAGATAAAAGAGGCAGAGGATATGATGACGAGATACGGCGTGAACGTGCTTCCGGTTGTAAAAAAAGACAAGTATACGGGCATCCTGACGAGGGAGGTTGTTGAAAAGGCGCTTTTTCACGGTTTCGGAAAATCCGGATGCATCGATTTCGCTACCACCGACGCGGTCACCGTGTCCTCGGACACGCCCGTATCGGAAGTGGAGAGGTTTGTCATAGAAAAGAATCAGCGGTTTATCCCTGTCTTGAAAGGCGATAGGATAATCGGGGCCATTACAAGGACAGACATATTGAGGGCGATTTACGAGGATTTTCTGAAAAAGAGCAGGGTGTTTCCAAAGGAAACCCTGACCGGAGAATATTCGACAGGATCGGCGGGAGTATTCGGCAAGAATGTCGCAAGCGTGTTAAAAGAGAGGCTGCTGTCTTATTTGCATGAATTTCTGAAAATGGCAGGGGAGGCCGCCGACGAGTTGAAGATCGGCGCGTACCTTGTCGGCGGCTGTGTGAGGGATATAATGAGGGGCGAGGAAAACCTCGACATAGATATTGTCGTGGAAGGAGACGGCATCGCATTCGCGAATAAGCTGGGGGAGAGCATAGGCTCAAAGGTGACGGCGCATCACAGATTCGGCACCGCTCATTTGACTGCCGGGGGATCGAGGATTGATATTGCAACCGCGAGGACGGAATATTACGAGTCTCCAGCCGTGCTGCCGACGGTCGAGACATCGTCCATAAAGAAAGACCTCTACCGCCGCGATTTCACCATAAACACCCTCGCGGTCAAGCTGAACAAAAAGGACTTCGGCCTGCTCATAGATTTTTTCGGAGCGCAGCGGGATTTAAAGGATAAGGTTGTCAGGGTGCTTCACAACCTCAGCTTTATCGAAGACCCTACAAGGGCCTTCAGGGCGATAAGGTTCGCGGAGCGTTTCGGCTTTAAGCTCACAAAGCATACCGAAAACCTTATCAAATCCGCTATCAGGATGAATATCTTCGAGAAGCTTTCCGGGACGAGGCTTTACGACGAACTTATGCTGACATTCAGCGAAACTAATCCCATTAAGACCCTGAAGCGGCTCGGCGATTACGACCTTTTGAAGGTCATAAATCCCAAGCTCTCTTTTACTCCCGAACTCGAAGCGCTTCTTCAGTCGGCTCACGATACCATTACGTGGTTCGAACTGCTCTTCTTAAAGGAAAAGTGCGACAAGGGCATGCTCTATATCATGGCCCTTTTGTATAAACTCGACAAAGAGGAGAGGGAATTCGCCTTGAAAAGGCTCTCGGTCACCTCACGGTTGAAAGACAGGATATTGAATGGATTTCAGGCAGCCCATGAAATATTGAGGTATCTTAAGCCCGGAAGCCTTGTAGAGACATATCATTTGTTAATCGGGCATGACATAGAGTCTTTGCTATTCGGCATGGCGCTGACGCAGGACAATGAAAAGAAAAAGGCCATATCCCACTTCCTTCTCGAATTGAGAAATGTAAAGCCGCTGCTTAAGGGAAGCGATCTGAAAAAGCTCGGCATGCCTCCGGGGCCGGAATATTCAAAGATATTGAAAAAGATCCTCGATGAGAAATTGATGAAAAGGCTTCAGACAAAAGAGGAAGAGATAGAGTTTGTGAAGGGGATGAGGTAATTTTGAGCCTTGACTATATGCTTAATTGTAGTTACAATTAAACCATGCTGTATGAGTGGGACGAGGCTAAGCGGATAAAGACCCTTCTGACACGCGGAGTTGATTTTGCCGATGCTGAAAAGTTTCAATGGCAAACCGCAAAGATTATTATAGATGAACGGCGCGAATATACAGAACAGCGCTTTGTCGCAACAGGACTTATAGAAGGACGTTTGCATGTGATGGCATTTACCATGCGCTCCGGCGTAATTCGTATAATCTCGCTGAGGAAAGCGAACAAAAGAGAGGTGAAAAATTATGAAGAAATCGCTGATTGATAAAAACGGAGAGGTCAGAGAACTCACAAAAGAAGACTTTAAGCGTATGCGCCCGGCTTCTGAGGTTGTGCCGGAGATCGTTAAGGCATACAAAGAAGGCCGCCTGAAGGTGCGCGGACCACAAAAAGCGCCGACAAAAGTGCAAACAACTCTTCGCCTCCAGCGCGATGTTATAGAATTTTTTCGTTCGACCGGACGCGGATGGCAAACCAAGATCGAAACCGCATTAAAGGAATATATGAAAGCGCATTCGCGGTAGCTCAGCCCTTCCCCGTTCTTTATCGAAATTTATTTGGCAGTAAGCCGCAACTCAACCGGCATGGAGTTTGTGAAAGGGATGCCATGAGCTCAGCGGCGGGCTGTTGCCCGTCCTCTGGAGTGTTTCGTTAGGAAATATTGTATATTAGCATATGTCGGATTTGAGTAGAAGGCTCGGCGTTCACACATCAATAGCAGGCGGGGTTCATTTATCTCTTGAACGGGCGGGGGAATTGGGCTGTAATACCGTCCAGATATTTTCGCACAATCCAAGGCAGTGGTTTGTGGACAAGGTTCCTAAAGAACAAACCGCGCAGTTTAAAGAGATGAGAGAGGCATATGACATCGATCCGGTTTTCATACATGCCTCTTATCTCATAAATCTTGCTGCTTTCGATGCCGATATCCTCGATAAATCCATATGCCTTTTAATTCATGAACTTGATCTGGCAGATGCGTTGGATGCCGATTATGTGGTGCTGCATACAGGAAGCGCATCGCAGGATAGCGAAGACAATGCCCGAAGAAAGGCAATCGATGCGCTCAAAATAATTTCAAAAGAAAAAACGTGGAATGCCAGACTGCTGCTCGATAATACTGCCGGAGAGAGAGGCGATATATCCTCGCATATGAAAGACCTTGCAGAGATAACCGACAGGACAAACAGCGCTTTAATCGGCGGGGTATGCATTGATACCTGCCATGCCTTTGCGGCTGGATACGATTTAAGGAACAAACAGGGATTATCGGATCTCGTAAAAGAAATAGAGGCTTATTTAGGATCAGAAAGCGTAAAGCTTATTCATCTCAATGACTCAAAGAAAGGACATGGTTCTCATGTCGACAGGCATGAACATATAGGAGAGGGAGGCATCGGCAGGCTGGGGCTTAAACGATTCGTCAATCATCATGCCTTTAGAAATATTCCCTTCATACTTGAAACCCCTAAGAAGAGCGAAGAGGACGATCCGAGAAATCTGAAAATCGTAAGAAGTTTTTTTTAGACTTAATTCGTAATCGGCAGGCTGGGGCTGACTTGAAGCAAATTTTATGGGTTCGCCGGAGGCGGACGGCTTAATCGGAAAGAAGCGCATTTCTGTTGGCACGTATTTTGCCTTTACAAGACTATCCCCATGTGGTAAAATTTTAAATATGAAAAAACTATCGTTTGCAGCGGCCGCTTTAATGCTTCTATCGGTGCTTGTATTTTATTTGAGTCAGGATAAGGACGCGAAGATTAAGCTGCGCCTTGAAGACAATTCCTATATGGATAACGTTCGCATAATCCAGAAGAAGGAAGGCGTGATTAAATGGGTGCTGGACGCTAAGAAGGCCGTATTCCTGACCGCCAACGACATAAAGCTCCATAGCATGAAGATATTTTTTCCGGAAAAGGAACTTGTTCTTACATCCAACAGCGGTCTTTATGATGTCGATAATAAAAGCTTGAAAATAGAGGACAACATAAAGGCATCCACGAAGGATTATGATATAACGGCGACGACCCTTTTTTGGGATTCTTCGCGAAATGAGCTGCTCTCGGATGAGCAGGTGCATATAACCGGGAAGAGGTTTTCCGCGGTAGGCGATACCATGACGGCGACAACGGATAAAGCGATATTAAATAAAAACGTAAAGGCGGTTTTTTATGGAAAATAATAAGAAGGCGATAGACAATAGGCTATGGGCGATAGGAAAAGGCGAATTATCTATTTTTATAGCAATCCTTATTTTTTGCCTCTTGCCTATAGCCTTTTGCCTCTTGCCTGATGTATTTGCTCAGGAAAAGAAGGCTGCTTCTTCTTCAAAGGAACCGACCG
>JACREW010000231.1 GCA_016212685.1 Nitrospirota bacterium | reverse complement strand
TCAGAATCGCCTGCATCTCTATTTCCTTAAGGGGCATTATGCTGTCACAGTATTTCTTCTGCACGGAGGGAATATATGGAGGGATGTCTTCACAAGTAAGGGTTTTGCCTGTTGACATGACCGCCATGCTCTCTATGCAGTTCATAAGTTCCCTGATATTCCCCGGCCACTCGTAACCCGTCAATAGCCGCATTGCCTCCGGAGAGACGGACGCTATCTCTTTTTTATGTTTCTTGTTGAAATGATTTAGGAAGTGTAATGACAACAGAGGGATGTCCTCTCTTCTCTCTCTCAAAGAAGGCACATTTATTGTTACGACCCTCAATCTATAATAAAGCTCCTCTCTGAATTCGCCGTTTTTTACCATTTCATCCAGCCTCTTGTTTGTTGCAGCGATAATCCTTACATCTACCTTTAATGTCTTTGTTCCGCCGACCCTTTCGTATTCTTGTTCCTGAAGCACCCTGAGGAGCTTCGCCTGAAGGGATAAGGGTATATCGCCGAGTTCGTCGAGGAAGAGCGTCCCGCCGTCTGCGAGTTCGAATCTTCCTTTTCTGGCATATAATGCCCCTGTAAACGAGCCCTTTTCGTGTCCAAAGAGTTCACTTTCCAATACACCCTCAGCAAGGGCCGCGCAGCTTACTTTTATGAATGGCCCCTCAGCCACGGGACTGTTGTAATGCAGCGCATTCGCAATCAGCTCCTTTCCTGTCCCGCTTTCTCCGAGGATCAGCACAGTCGCTTTTGTAATCGATATTTGGGAAATGAGGTCAATGATATCCTTTATCTTTTTTGAATTGCCGATGATATTTCCATGGGAGAGGGTTTCTTTAAGTTGCTTCCTAAGCAGGATATTGTCTGCCTTGAGTCTTTTGTTCTCGAGGGCTTTCTCAATCAGTATATGAAGCCTGTCGATATTCACCGGCTTCGTTATATAATCGTATGCCCCTTTCTTCATTGCCTCGACTGCCGATTCTACAGTTGCATATCCTGTGACCATGATAATAATAATATCGGGACTTGCTCTCTTCACAGTTTCGAGTATTTTTACCCCATCCTTGAGAGGCATCTTCACATCTGTGATGATGGCATCTATGGTTTCCTTCTCTAACAAAGAGAGGGCATCGACTCCATTACCGGCTGTGTGAATAATATAATCGCTCGAAAGGGCTTTTGCTAAACTCTCCCTCGTTATTCGATCATCTTCTACTATAAGAATTGACGGTTGCATAATTAGACATCCATAGGCAGGGTGATCTCAAACACCGTGCCTTTATTCATTTCGCTCCGGATGTGCATCTCTCCGCCGTGTTCATCTATTATTCTCTGAACTATAGAGAGACCCAGTCCGAGACCGCTCTCCTTAGTGCTGAAAAACGGCGTGAAGATATCGGCAAGGTCATAGGGCGAGATGCCCTTGCCCGTATCGGATATTCTGATTATTGCCTTTTTATTTTCTTTTAAGGTCTCTGTCAGCAGCAGTCCCCCCTCCGGCATTGCCTGGATAGAATTCTGGCATATATTCAGAAGCACCTGCTTAATCTGTTCCGGGTCTATTCGTACAGGGTGAATATTATTCAAGGCGAGTTTGACGGTTATCTTTGCAGCTAAGGCAACGGGTTCTATCAAATCTACAACGTCCTCTATAACGGTATTAACGTCGTATAATGTAAATTTAGGTTGCGGGACTTTTGCGAATCTGATAAACTCCTCCAGCACATCGTTGATTCTGCCTACCTCATGCTCGACGATAGAGATGGTCTTAAGTATAACATCTGCTTTAGAACATGATATATTCGATAGTTCTTTGTGTAACATCTGGATATTTATTGCGAGCGAGTTAAGCGGGGTTCTTATTTCATGCGTAACGCCTGCTGCAATCTGTCCTGTAACTGCCAGCCTTTCAGAACGTATGAGTTCTGTCTGCGACTTTTTGAGTTCTTCATTCGACTGTTCGAGTTCCGAAGTCCTCTTTTTTATCTTTATTTCCAGCGCCGAATTTAGCTCTCTCAATTCTCTTTCGTGGCCCTCTAATTTCTCAGCCATAGCATTGAATGCCCTGTAAAGACTTCCGATTTCCGTGATGGATTCGGAAGAAACTCTTGTCCCGAGTTCTCCATCGGCGAACTTTTCCGTTGCCGATGCTAATCTCTGAACAGGCTTTATCACAGCATGATGCAATAGAGTCTGGCCTATAATAATAGCGGAAATGCCTATGACCGAAAATACTATATAAAGATGCAGTATAAGCCCCATCTTGCTTTTTGAATGCCCGACCAACCGCGATGTCTGATTAAAATGAACTCGATTGATCTCTGTAACCTTCGATTCTATACTATAAGCAAAATTTTCCAAATCGATAAGTTTCCTGTCATCTATCCTGCCTGTCTCCGAAAACTCTTTAAATATCCAATCCAGATTAACCTTTATATTCCTCAGATTATCTTTGATCTCCGTCAGCAAAACTATTTCGATTTTTTTCTCGGGATAAGTTTCCTCCATCTCTATTCTGATATACCTATCTACCTCTTTTTCAACATTCTGCAGCAGGTTATTGGCGTCTTTGAAATACTTGACCTTAGGGACTATTATAAAATGGTGTATGGCAAGAATCAGACGATATGCCGAGGCATGAATGTTATCGACAATCATTATGTGTTTACTCTCTTCTTCGATGCCGCCGGTGTTATTCAGGATGTCTTTGGCTGAATAAACGGAAATGCCGCCTACCACAAGCACCGAGGTAACAAAAAGGACAAAGGCTATAAGGATGTTATTATTAAGTTTTGTGAACATCTATTGATAAAATATATTGTCATTCCATTAAGATGAGCTAAAGTAATCTTATCAAAAAGGTAAAGCGAAATACAAGGAAATACCCCTACTTTTTCGCGCAGGTCTCCGAATCGCAGCCGGGACAATGCCCTTTTTTCTTCCAGACGGAGCGGTATAAGAGATATACCGCTCCTGAGATGATCACAGCCATTAATGCAATATCTACAAATCCCATTTTAGCCTCCATTATTAACTCCCCCATCCCCTCTTAATTTAAGAGGGGAGTAAGGGGAGTTACTTAAAATTTATCCTAATCCTATCAATTTCCCGCCTTGGTATATTACGAACGCCACAATCCATGCCAGCGCCATCTGATACGCGAACGCAATTCCGAACCACTTC
>JACREW010000230.1 GCA_016212685.1 Nitrospirota bacterium | reverse complement strand
TCGGCGTTCAGATTCGACGACGAATTTGTAACATGCGAGTCCATGTCGGAGCTTGAAGACGCGGTTATAGATTATTATGCCAATATATTGATGCCCTTCGGACAGTTGATAAAGACAAAAATAGCGGAGATACAGAAGTTAGGGCTTGAGATAGAAATGATCGCTCCGGACCACGGCATTATCTGGAGATCGAATCCTCAAAAGGTGATGCAGGCGTACATGGATACGGCGGGCGGGAAATCTAATTTGAGCGTTTCGATAATATATGACACCATGTGGCACAGCACCGAGCAGATGACATATCCGATTATGCAGGGAATAAAGGACGAAGGCGTCGAGTGCAAGGTAATAAGGTTAAGAGCCACGCCTATGAGCATCGCCATAAAGGAATTCTGGAGATCGCGGGGAGCCTTGATAGGAACGCCGACCCTAAATAACATCATGTATCCGACCATAGCGGAGTTCCTCACCCACCTAAGGGGGCTTAGACCGAAGAACCGCATTGTAGGCGCATTCGGAAGCTACGGATGGGGTGGAGGCGCGGTAAAAGAGGCGTATGAGGAATTCAAAAAAATGGGGCTTGAGATCGTTGAACCGGGATTGCAGATACTCTACAGGCCGTCTCTGGAAGACGAAACAAAGTGCTATGAATTCGGAAAGGAATTCGCAAAAAAAGTAAAGGAATATCATCTGAAATTTTAATATGAAGATACTGGCATTTCAGAGTAGTCCGAGGATCGACGGCAATACGGACATCCTGCTGAAGGAGACATTAAAGCCGGCTGAAAAGGCAGGGCATGAAATAAGACTGTTCAAGCTGAATTTTATGAACATAAAGCCGTGTCAGGACTGCGGCGGCTGCGATAAGACAGGCGAGTGTATAATAAACGATGATATGGATGAGATATACGACGCAATAAGAACGGCTGACAGGATAATTTTAGCCTCCCCTATCTTTTTTTTCGGCCCGAGCGCGCAGGCGAAGGCGATGATAGACAGGTGTCAGGCATTCTGGTGCGAAAAGTATCTCTTGAAGAAGCCGATTCCTGAAGGGCAGTTCGGAAGAAAGGGTCTCTTATTGTTGGTCGGAGGGATGAAAAAGGAAATAGGCGTTCAATGCGGAGAGGCTATAGCAAAGGCATTTTTCAGGACGATAAGCGTGCAGGATCACAAAACTTTGAGCTTTATGGGGATTGACGCAAAGGGCGCAATACTCGAACACCCGGCAGCGTTAAAAGAGGCGTATAAAGCAGGAGAAAAGTTAGTGACCATACAGCAAGGTTGAACCGACTTTTGCAAAATTACTAATTTAAGGAGGGAGTTATGGCAAAGTTACCGGAGCAGTATTTGAGCATCAAAAAAAGGTTTAAAAAGTATTTCATTGCCGTGGATAATCTCGGCAAAGCAGCAAAGGCAGCGGGACCGCTTAATACAAAGACCGCGCACCTGATACAACTGGCAGCCGCGGCAACCGTAAAATCAGAAGGCGCTGTACATTCGCATGCGAGGAGGGCGCTTGAGGCCGGGGCAAAGCCCGAAGAGATACAGCACGCGATAATCCTGCTCACGAGCACAATCGGATTTCCGAATGTCTCTGCTGCGCTTAGCTGGGCTGACGACGTAATAAAAGGCAAATAAAAAACATTATCCCGTGAGAGCCGCCTGTTCAGATGACCATAAGGTAACCGACGGCGTAGATTCAACACTATTTTTGTCTAAAGTTATCCAATACCTCGAAGACCCGGCAATGCTTTTTATAGAGAGTGCGTAAAGGATATAACTTTTTTAAGAAGCCGCTTGCGGTTAAAACTACTATTGACAAATTAGCCATTCCGTATCAGGCCATAATTTTCAGCTTTATTTCTGGAGAACGCAGTCAGGGCAGGAGGTGGATTTTCTTATTGAGAGAGGGAGGGAAATTGTGGCAGTTGAGGTCAAGTGGGGACAGCGCATAGAAGAAAGAGATATAGCTAATCTGAAGCGCTGCAGTCAGTATCTCAAGTCAAGGCTAAGGCTGTCTGTAATCCTTTATGGCGGTGCGGAAGTTATACCGCTCGGACCGGCGATGCTTGCTGTTCCTTTCCCTGTTTTCTTTGGAGTAGGGGAATAACTTCACCTTGAAGATCCGGCGCTGCTGTTTATAGAGAGCGCGTGAGGTTATCTGGATTGTTAGCAGTTGCAGCTTTGCAGCGTATCGTCTGTTGAAGACGAGTCAGAGATAACAGTTAGGTTTCCCCATTTATTCACTCTTTATGTTTTGTTCTAAATAAGTAATATGTTCCTTAAACTTAAAAGTTGAAAACCATATTAGAGCAGCTATAAAAAGTATCATTACAACATATGGGATATAAGGTTTAACCAAGAGTATTTATGATTTCGAGAAGGGACTTTCTCTTTGCTATATGGCCGGCTTTGTGATCTGCTTCGGATTTTTTGAGAGTCTCGATAAAATCTTTCTTGTAGAGACCTACGGCATTGCAGAATGCCTCATAGTTCTCTTTTGTTATTTCAAATCTGACTCTGTCTTTTGCTACTTTTTTAAGTTCGGCAGATAATGCTTTTTGCATATTGTTATCCTTTCGCAAGTTCTTTAAGCGCCGGGCGGTATTTTTCGATAAATTCATTCACCTGCGAAACGAATTCTCTGTCTATACCCTCGGGATACTTCTTACAGGCTCAAGAATAATCCTTTCGCCGGACTTATCGAGCGTAACATCCACTTCGGAGCCGACAGAGAGGTTGAGCTTTTCAATCATCTCACGAGGTATTGATACCCCCTGACTGTTTCCTATGGAGCATAATTTTCTGTGCATGGTTATATCCTATTATGTTATAACACGATTATAACATAAAAAGCGGGCATGTGAGTTCGTGCTTTGTATAGCTGGTATAATATAACTTATGGATAGCAATATGAGCCTCGATTATCTTTTTAAGCCTAAATCCATCGTCCTCATAGGCGCGGCGCACAGCGAGGAAAAGCTCGGCGGTGTGATTTTAAAGAACCTGCTTAAGTTCAGGGGCAGGGTATATCCGGTTAATCCGAAATACAGCGAGCTTATGGGTCTGAAGGCTTATCCTTCTGTTCACGACATTCCCGAGGCGGTCGATCTGGCAATAATCATGAGACCTGCGGCTGAAGTGCCTGAAATACTCAGGGAACTTGCAGGCAAGGCAAAAAGCGTGATCATTGCCAGTTCGGGCTTTGCGGAGATAGGGCAGACCGGACTTCAGGAAGAGGTTAAAAAAATAGGGAAAGACATCGGCGTAAGGATCCTCGGCCCTAACTGCATGGGGTTATACAATCCGTATCATAAGCTCGACACATTTTTCCTTCCTTATGAAAGACTGAAAAGACCCAAGAAGGGAAACGTGTCTGTCGTATCGCAGAGCGGCGCTATATTAAGCTGCCTTCTCAGCGCTGTAAGGGAAGCGAATGCGGGCGTATCAAAGGCGATAGGCTACGGCAATGCCATAGATATAGACGAATTGGATATTTACGAATATTTTGCAGGAGACAACAATACGGATGTCGTGATTTCATATATAGAATCTCTGGGGGACGGGAGGAAATTTATCGAAAAGGCGAAGATGCTGTCCGAAAAGAAATCCCTTCTAATTCTCAAAGCAGGCAAAGGCGTGAGCGGGCAGGCCGCAGCATTTTCACACACAGGGAGACTTGCGGGAAGATACGAGGTCTTTCATTCCATTCTCAAGCAGTTCGGAATAAGAGAGACAGCGGACTTCGACGAATTGATAGATGCAGTAAAGGCGCTATCATTTCAGGGTCAAGGGTCAAGGGTCAAGGGTCAAGAAAAAATTAGCAATCGTGTTTGTATAATAACCAACGGTGGAGGCTCAGGCGTGCTTGCCGCGGATGAATGCGTGATTCAAGGGCTTGAGGTTGCTAAATTGCCGGATGATAAGGCTGAAAAGCTCAGGCAGGTATTTCCGTATTTTTACGGGATCAACAATCCAATCGACCTTACCGCTCAAGTAAAAGACGAAGATTATATCACGGCTCTTAATGAACTTAAGAATGATTATGACGGCTTCGTTATTATAGCCTTGCCCAATGTCATGGGGATAACCGAAAGATTGGCTGATATGATAAAGGAAGCAAAATCCGGCATCGATAAGCCGATGATTTTTCACATTCCCGGTAACGGCGTTGCAAAAAAGTTGATTTATTCCCTCGAAAAAATAAAGATACCTGTTTATCCGTCTCCGGAAAGGGCGGTGAAGGGATTAAAGGCATTGCTGGACTAAAAAACCGCCCTCTCTAATCATATTCCGATTATGATCCGGGAGAGCGGTTTTTCTGTTTTAGATACGGTTAATTACTATTTTTTCTTTGCCGGCTTCTTTGCGGCGGTCTTTTTAGCGCCGGCCTTTTTAGCCGGACCGCACGGACCTTTCGACTTGCATGCCATCGGATGATCACCTCCTCCGGTTTTTTTCTATATTAAAATATATCACGTTTTGAAATTTATTTGAAGATATTATTTCCCTAAGAGTATCGAGCCGTTGGTGAAAAATGTCCCTGCTATTGCCGCAGTCATAAGGGTTGCGAGTGTCGCCGCTATTAACGCCCTGAAGCCTACGGCAGACAGGTCTTTTGTCCTTTTAGGAATAAGCGCCGCAGTGCCGCCTATGAATATTGCCATAGAAGCGACATGCGCAAAGCCGCATAATGCGTATGCCGCGAGAACTGCCGAGCGGGGGTCTTTCAAGGTATTAGAAGAAAGGAGAACAGAGAGATCTTGATATGCCTTCACCTCGGTAAGCACGGCTCTTTCGCCGATAAGCTTTGCTATTTCGAAGGCGTCCGAAGGAGGAACGCCTATCACAAGCGCTAAGGGATAAAAAAGATAGCCGAGGAGTCCCTTCAATGACCAGTCCATCTGAATGCCGATGAGATTGTTAATTGTAGTCCCCGTTCCTGTGAGAATATAATCCACGAGCGCGACAATGCCTAAGAATGCGAGCAGTAGCGCGACTATTCCCACTATCATCTTAACGCCCTCGTTAGCGCCTTTTATCAGCGCTTCCATTATAGATGATTCTTTTTCGTAATGAGGTTCAACATTGATTCCGAGAGTTTCAGGTTTTTCGCTCTCCGGCATTATTATCTTTGACATCACGATGGCTGCTGTTGCGGAAAGTATGGATGCGGATACGAGATGACCGGCGATTGTAGGGAATCTGCCTTGAAGCATGAACACATAAAGGGCTAAGACATTGGACGCTGTTGTTGACATGCCTGCCGCAAGGATAGTGCATAATTCCGAACGTGTCATAGTGTTCAAATAGGGCAGCACAGTCATATTCGCTTCGACACCGACAAATATATTGCTCGATACGCTGAGGGATTCCGTTCCGCTTATTTTCATAAGCTTTGTAAAGAGTTTTGAAAACGCCTTGATAAGCCTCGGCATTACTCCTATGTAATAAAGCGCCGCCATGACGCTCGCGAAGAATATTATCGTGGGCAATGCCTGAAACGCTAAGAAGAAACCGAGCGATTCCTCTCCGGCTTCGCCCTTTGCTCCCGGAGGAAGCGCAAGTCTGCCGAAAAGAAATCTCGTTCCGGCTGTCGCGCTTTCAAGGATTTTCACAACCGCATCGTTTACGAATAGAAAGACTTTCGAGCCTGCGGGAACAACGAATATAAATAGGGCGAATATAAGCTGAAGCGTTGTTCCCCATATTATTACGCGCCAGTTGATGACCCTCCTGTTCGCGGAAAGCATCCACGCAATGGCCATTAAGACGAATATGCCTATGAAGCTTATAATGTTATACATGATAAATATCTCCTTTTTTATATTCGGATCATTTTGATAAATATCTTATATTTTCCCTCATGCCCTTCCTGCATTGACCAGCGTTCTATTTCGTATAGGTCTATTTTTTGAGCTTTTGCCACCATTATTGCCTGTTCTAATGCCTGAGGATCGTTCCAGTGATAAAAGGCAGCAAGTCTGTCCTTTATGCTGTCGGTCGGCGTAAGCAGGGATATCTTGCCAAATTTGGTTTTTATCTCGCGGATTGATTTTACGGGTTCATCTCCGATTGAAAGTGGCGGCGCAACAAATTCTATAAAAAACGGACACTCTTTTCTAATAAAGTGTCGTGAGCTTTTCCTTTGAAACCCAAGATCCGAGAGCGCTGCTGTCAATTGTTTGAGTGATGCGTGCGAAATGAAATCGAGATCGCCAGACAAATACTTGTTTTCTGTATAGATCGAAATGCAGGCTCCGCCTACCAAAATGGCATCTATGCCCTTTTCATTAAGTTTTTTTGAAATGATTGCAGCCAGACTTTTGATATCTATCTTTTCCCAATCGATTTTCATAACGGCTTTCCGGCCCTGCGAGGCCTTGTTCTCATGCGATAATATTTGTCCTTTTCCAGTTCAGGTAAAAAATCATAAGACTTGGTTATCAACGCCTTCAACTCTTTCAGAAATGGATATCTCGGGTTAAAAGTATAGAGCCTTATCTTGCCTACGAGACGGCTTGCAAGAATTCCGCCGTCCTCAAGGCGTTTTAGCTGCTGTTGAATCCTGTTTACCGGCTCTCCAAAGGTATTCGCTATTCCTGATGGATAGCCTTCGCCATATGTATTAAGGAAGAAGAATATTTTTTCGACGATCACATTTCCGAAAAGTCCTTCTAACATCACGCCCTCACTACCATAATATTTGGTAATATTACCATAAAATATGGTAGTAAATGAGCTTGTTTTTTGTCAAGTAAAAGACGACCCCTTATCTTTTCAATACCCTGCTTAAAAATATTTTTGTCCTCTCTGTCTTGGGATTCGTGAATATTTCATCTGGACTTCCGATTTCTATTATATCCCCTTTGTCGAATACGACCACCCTGTCCGCAACTTCTCCCGCAAATCCCATTTCATGTGTTGCTATTAATGTGGTCATGCCTTCCTCAATAAGGTTTTTTATAACTGAAAGCACTTCGCCTACCATTTCCG
>JACREW010000232.1 GCA_016212685.1 Nitrospirota bacterium | reverse complement strand
TGAGATCATAGACATCTGGGGAGCGGACCATCACGGATATGTGCCGAGGATGCAGGCCGTCATAGAGGCGCTGGGGTATCCGAAGGAACACCTGAGAGTCCTGCTTGTGCAGATGGTGACGCTTCTAAGGGGAGGAAAGCCCGTACAGATGTCGAAAAGGGCCGGTGAATTCATCACGCTTCGCGAAGTGATGGATGAAATAGGAGCGGACACCACAAAATTTCTCTTTCTAACGAGGAGATCTGACAGCCATCTTGAAGTGGACATAGAGGTCGCAAAGGCTCAGTCATCCGAAAATCCGGTCTACTATGTTCAGTATGCCCACGCGAGGATCAACAGCATATTCGAGAAAGCAAGGCAAGAGGCTATAGGCTATAGGCAAGAGGAAATAGACTTCAACGGAGATTTATTCAACGATGAGGAGATGCGGATAGTCAAAAAACTTCTGCTTTATCCTACGATGTTCGGAAACGCGGCATTGGCGCATGAACCGCACAGGATAACCTTTTATCTTCAAGAACTCGCCGGCATGTTCCATCCGTATTATCACAAGCACAAGGTAATTTCGGAGGATATGGAAGTTACAAAGGCGCGCCTTGCGCTCTGCGAGGCGATACGTATCGTCTTAAAACACGGGCTGAAAATACTCGGCGTAAAAGCGCCTGAGAGGATGTAGAGTACGGCAGCCTATATATCTTGAGCCATCTTCTTTTTTTCGCTTGTCAGCTCTTTCACAAAGTGCTTTATCGAATCCGCGTCCTCTTTATATCTGTCAGCCCTGTCAGCAACCCAATCAGTAACCTTTTGAGACACTACTCCGGTTTTATCGGATATGCTCCTGAACAGATCGCCTCCGCCTCCGATTATCGAGACCGCTATGAACAGCGCCCATGCAAATATTATTGTCTTTAAAAGTCTGATCACGGCAGTACCTCCTTTGATGCTTTCCTGTTATCAGTATAAGGGCAAAAAACATAAACTTATGTGATGAAAATCACAAAAACGTGCTTTTTATTGGAAGGAATGCGTAAGAAGGATGTTCTTATCGTCGAGGATTTCGATCTCTCCATCTTTGATGAACTTATTCAGAAGGCGGGTCACTGTTTCTCGGGAAAGGGATGAATAATCGGCGATATCCTGATGCGTCAGCCGCAATGTTATGACCGTACCCCTGCTGTCTTTCACTCCGGAATGCATAGCCATGAGTTTAAGCACCTCTCTCACCCTCTCCTTCGCGGTCGGCAGGCTTAAGACATTATTCACCATCCATGCCTCTCTGAGACGCGTGCAAAGAACGGAAATTATTTCCATGAGCGCCTTGTTATTTTTTAAAAGATGTTCTTCAAAATCCCTTTTAAACATTATCAAGATATCCGTATCGTCCATAGCCATTACCGTTGCGGGCGCGGTCTTTCCGTCGATTAAAGCCATTTCTCCGAAAAAGTCTCCTGTCTTATGAACCGCAAGGATATGCTCTTTGCCGTCGGCGCCGGCATGCACTACCTTTACCCTGCCTGAGAGGATAACATACATGTAATTCTGGGTATCCTCTTCGACAAAAATTATCTTGTTCCTCGGGAAATGCTTCTCGATAAGCACATGCCTTAGTTCCTCGATCTGTTCTTTGGAAAGACACGCGAAAAACGGGATGTTTTTTATGATCTTATCGAACAGGAGTTTTTTGCTTTTTTTCATTGCAAAACACTTCTCTTTATGGAATCCGCTACCTTTGCGACCTTTGCCATCTCCTTCACGTCATGCACCCTGACAATATTTGCTCCGTTGAATATCGAGATCGCAACCGCCGCAGCGGTTCCTTCAATCCTTTCGGAAGGAGGCGCATCGCCTAATATCTTGCCGATAAACGCCTTTCTCGACACTCCTACGGCAACAGGCATTCCTAAAAGGGTAAATTCATGCAGGTTTTTTATTATATAGAGATTATGTTCGAATGTCTTTCCAAAACCGATGCCGGGGTCGATGATAATCATGTTTTCCGGAATGCCGAAATTTCCGGCAAGCCTTATGCTTATCCTCAGGTAGTCCATTATTTCGGGAATCAACGCTTCATATACCGGATTCTGCTGCATGTCTTTCGGCCTTCCCTTGATGTGCATTATGATCACAGGAACCTTGTATTCGGAAACTACCTTCGGCATATCAGGATCAAAACGCAGGCCGCTTATATCGTTCACAATCGACGCGCCCGCATCGAGGGCGCGACGGGCAACTTCTGCCTTATACGTATCTATCGAAATAGGCACATTTACGGCCTTCGCTATCGCCTCGATAACCGGCGCCGTGCGCCTTGTCTCCTCTTCTACTGACACAGGCTCGGAGCCCGGCCTTGTCGATTCCCCGCCTATATCGATAATATCCGCGCCTTCCTCCACGAGCCTTAAAGCATGTTCTACGGCCTTATCCTTATCGAAATAGACGCCTCCGTCGGAAAAGGAATCCGGAGTGACATTGAGGATACCCATGACGTGGGTCTTTTTGCTGAAATCAAGAGAAAAATTAGACCATTGAAGTTTCATAATTTTTAGGTTTTATTTTATCATCAGCAGGACTATAACTTAAAGGCGGATCAAGAGACCTTGGTCAGATAATCAATAATATGCCTTGAAAATGTTTCGAAATCGCCAAGGTCTTTTTGGAGATGCCTGTAAACTTCTTCCAAATCTATTTTTGCATACTCATGAACAAGGATATTTCTGAAACCAGCCACGGGTGAAAAATAATATGCGAATTCATCCGGTATAATTCCGGCTTCTCCGAGTATGTCTATGCTTTCCTTGTATTCCTCGGGTTTTCTCAGACTAAGCTCGGAAATCATGATTTCAGCAATGTCTATAACGCATTCGGCAGAAAGATGCAGATACCTCTCAACAGCGCCTCTTAAGGTAGGGTCTTTTTTGAGGTCATCAAGGGCAAAGGCCTGATAACCCCTCAAGTATCCTACATACTCTCTGAGACTCTCTAATTTCTTGCTTACCTTCTCTTTAAGAGTCATACTGTCGATAACCCTCTCAATGCTATTTTTTCAAGGGTTATTTCCGCATATCGTTTATCATAATATCTCCTGTCGAGATACTTTGACAGTATATCAGCTTCAAAATCAGCCTTAATGGAATTATCCATGCAGAAAATCACCCTGCCATGCTTTATGACCTCATAAGAGAGCTGCAAAGGCGAATCGTTCAATATAATAATGTCAACTCGCTTGGTCATGACTGATGAAAGCTCATTAGACAATCTGAGGCGCAAATCAAAACGCTCCAGTTTAGGAATATTCCTATCGACAAATAGAGCGATGTCTATATCGCTCAGAACGCCTGCCTTGCCTTTTGCTTCAGAGCCGAAAAGATAGGCGATTATAACAGGGTATCTGCCGAGATAATCGGTTATCCTTTTAATATCCCGCTCGTTCATAGATTAGATTATAACAGAAATTGTCTGAAGACAAACATTTGCACCATTTTACTCATCAACAAGTTCCCAATCATTCGTGGCAACTTCGTCAATCGCAACAGTACAGTCTCTGTCTGCATCTGTTGATGCTGCATATGCATCTGCCGGTATAGAACTACTATACGATACACTCTTTATGTCCTGCGGGTTGGATGTGCAAGTGCTGTTCTGCCATAAAGTAACTGCTGATGTATCTGAGTAATTCACATTGAATGTCCTGTTGTCTCTAATCCTTCTGCAAGTTGTTCCATATTGCCCGCCTTTTACATAGATACTTGCACCTGTAGCATTTCTAACAGTTATTGCTGAACAAGAATCCTGCGAAGTTGTATATACAGTAGTGGCGCATAAGCCACTGCCGTATCCATTGGATACTGAGAGTTGAACGGTCGTATTAGCGGTTATGTTTCCAGTTTGACAATTACCTCCATAAGAATTAGAAAATGAGCCGCATGTGCCACCCGTCGGAAGTCCTGACCATGTGCCATTGGCTGGTCCATTAGATATAGACCATATAAGCGTTGTAGGATTTCCGATAGAAACTGGATTAGGTGTGGCCTCCAGCGTGCATGAAGGAGCAAGTGTTGGATTAACATAAACCGTTGCCATACAGGTATTACTTTCAGACCCTTTTGTGACAGTCAGAGTAAATGTAGTAGTAGTTGTAAGTGCTGCGGTTGTGCAACTTCCACCACTTGTGCCTGGGAATGATGCGCATGTGCCACTATTTGGCGAAAAGGCTGCTGTTGTTGCAGGACCATTTTTTACTGTCCATAGAAGATTGGCAGTCTGACCTTGTAGTATTGAATTCGGACTCGCTGTAAGAGTGCATGAGAGGGCAGTTGGAGAATCTGATGTGGCAGCATTGACTGTTAATGATAAAACCTTTGTGGCTGTGCAAAGCCCTGTTTCGGAAGAATTGGCTGTAATGGTAACTGTATATGTCCCTGCTGTGCCTGTATTCGGAGTTCCGGTTATGGTATTGCCAGAGCATGTCAGACCTGCAGGACAAGATGGCGATACGCTCATGCTCCATGAATAAGGCGTCTTGCCGGCTGTGCCGGAGATTGTGGCGCTGTAATAACTCCCTTCATACGCGGCAGGAAGTGTCTCTGTTACTATCTTTAACTGCTTCGGCTTTACAGTTATTGAACCGCTGTAGGCAACGGCTGTAGAGCCTGCCGAATCAGTTACAGATGTGCTGACTGAAATAGAAGGCAACGAAGAACATGCCTGTGTGAGGTCGCCTGTGCTTGTGTCGCCTTTGTAATTAATTGTGCCGGATATTAAGCCGGATGAACTCAAAGACAAGCCGTAGCCGCTCCATGTTGCCCATGTGTATGGAGGTTTACCTCCGATAGCCTCCAAAGACTGTGAATAGTATGAATCTTCCTCTCCTTCCGCCAAGGTGGCCGGCGATGTTACTGCCAACGGCTGCGGGCAGCCTCTCAACGACCTTATCTCGTCCAATGATACATACTGGACAATATCATCATATTCGTAGGTAGCGCCGTCTGTATAACTTGATGCCTGTTCCCTAACTCTAAAGGGTGAAGCAGTACCTGTTCCTGTGCCGTTTGCGTCTTCCCCCTTGCTGTAAACTATGAAGGCAATATTGGACTTTGTAAGATATGTTGTACAGGTTGCGTTTGTGCATTCATATACCTGCATTGTAGTTGTATTCACGCCACATGCGTTTTTACCGCTGCCCTCTATCTCATCTGAAGCGTAATAGACAATATCCCTTGTCCATGAATCCTGCTTTCTCGCCCCTGCAGTCCCCAATGCCTCATACGTAGCTGCATCGCAGGTTGGAGGCTGACAGGCTGCGTTAGGATGAGATGCGCTACATTGATCACAAGGAACAAAGCCGTTCTTCACAGCATATCCAAGCACCGCTTCTTTCGCCTGTTTGACCGCTTCTCTCGACTCTATATGCTTCGCCCTCTTCGTCAATGTCCCGAATAAGGCTATCCCCATTGTAAGGAGAAGCCCCACGATAATCAAAACCATCGCGATCTCAATAAGGGTAAAGCCCTCTTTGCGGTAAAGCGGTGAAGCGGTAAAGCGGTGAATGGATAAAAAAAATGATTTTTTGATTTTTTGTTTCATGTTGCGTTATTTATTTCTTCAGCCATTCATCTTCACCGATTTCTCCCTGCCTTAAAAGTCTCTTTAAAAAACCGACTCCAATTTGGGACTCGTGCTTATTCGGAATTATGACTGTTAGATTTCCTTTTCTCATTTTTGGATGCTTCCCTCCAAAGAACGGGCATTCGAATCCAAGTTCTCTCATTCTTGATACAAAGTCCCTCCAGCTTACCGGCGTCAATTTTTCCATTATGCCGGTTGTTCTATAATATTGAGATCTAACTTCTCAATAACAGGCAACTCAAGATTATTTTTCAACCTGAAAATAATCCATTCCTCCAGAGCCTCTCGTAATGACTCTCTGCATTTTTCAAGAGTCTCTGCCCTTGCCCATACGCCCTGAAAATCAGGTATCTCTCCCCAGAATGTTCCTTCATCCTCGATTATCTCGTAATGGGCGCTTTCCATTGCTTTTTGAATATATTCTGTCAACATTTTCCCTCCTGCCTCCGCCTTATATTATACCGCCATCGCCAGTTCTATCAGGGTAAAGCCTCCGCTTCCGCGATGCGTGATGGGTGAATAGCTTTTTGATTTTATGTTTCATCAAAACTCTCAATTCCTATGCTGCAATCAAAAAAATCTGTTAAAACCTTTTTTCTGATGTCTTTGTATATTTTAAGATTTTTTCTTTATGCTTGAAGATTTCAAGAAATACAAAATTAGGCGAATAGAATTTATATTCTTTATTAAAAAGTATTTTTCTCTGTTCTGCCGAGTTGGATAAAAGCGATGAAAAAATTATACCTGCATCAACAACAACTTTCACCTCACTGCAACCCCTAAAAACTCGTCTTTATTTTCTTTCCACCACTTCTTTTTTATTTCATCGGCAAGCTTCAATATCCCTTTACTGAAATCGACTTTTTTAGCGAGGGTTTCAGTTTTTAACCGATCCATGAGTTCTATAATATAGTCGCTGTCGATTGAGGACTTATCAATAGATATTATCATTCTGTCTTTTGTCGATTTAATCTCCAATGCTTCCATTATATCTTCATCCCTCGCCTGTTTTTTGTTTATTATACTATAAAATAATCATTAACGCGCAGACTTTTCTATATTTACGCCTTGACTGCCGAGGCTTCTTCGATAAGCTTGTCTATTTCCTGCCCCTCTATGGTCTCTCTCTCAAGCAGCGCGTTTGCAATAACGCCGAGGAGGCCGGTGTTGTCCTCTAAAATCTTCTTAGCCCTTTCGTAAGCTTCCGTGACTATCCGCTTTACCTCTTCGTCTATATCCACGGCCGTCTTTTCGCTGTAATCTTTATGCTTTGCTATCTCGCGGCCCAAAAATATCTGCTCGTCCTTTTTGCCGAAGGTAAGCGGCCCTAATTTTTCGCTCATGCCCCATTCGGTAACCATCTTACGCGCAAGATCGGTCGCCCTTTCGAGGTCGTTGCCGGCTCCGGTAGTCAGGTGGTTAAGAGCTATCTCCTCGGCTGCCCTGCCGCCCAAAAGCACGTTGAGCGCCTTTTCAAGATAATCCCTCGAATACGTGTACCTGTCGTCTATGGGAAGCTGCTGGGTAACGCCGAGCGCCCTGCCCCTCGGTATTATGCTCACCTTATGTATCGGGTCGGTCCCGGGCGTGAGCTTTGCGACAAGCGTATGGCCCGCTTCGTGATAGGCGGTATTCTTCTTCTCCTCATCGCTCAAAACCATGCTGCGTCTCTCCACGCCCATTAATACCTTGTCTTTTGCGAACTCGAAATCGGACATCTCTACTTTTTCTTTAGCCTTTCTCGCGGCAATCAGCGCCGCCTCATTTACGAGGTTTGCAAGGTCCGCGCCTGAAAATCCGGGCGTGCCCCTTGCTATCTTATCGAGGTTCATCTCATCGGCAAGCGGTATATTCTTTGTGTGGACTTTAAGTATCTCAAGCCTTCCCCTGACATCAGGCGTCGGCACCACTATCTGTCTGTCGAATCTTCCCGGCCTTAAAAGCGCGGGGTCAAGGACATCCGGCCTGTTGGTTGCCGCAAGGATTATAACGCCCTCGTTGCCCTCAAAACCGTCCATTTCCACGAGAAGGGCGTTCAGCGTCTGTTCCCTTTCGTCATGTCCGCCGCCGAGTCCGGCGCCCCTGTGCCTTCCCACGGCGTCTATCTCGTCTATGAATATTATGCAGGGCGCATTCTTCTTTGCCTGCTCGAAAAGGTCCCTTACCCGGGACGCGCCAACGCCTACAAACATTTCCACGAAATCGGAACCCGAGATGGAAAAGAACGGGACAGCGGCCTCCCCGGCAATAGCCTTTGCAAGCAGTGTCTTTCCGGTGCCCGGAGACCCTACCAATAAAACGCCTTTCGGTATTTTCCCGCCTAATTTTGAAAATTTTTGCGGGTCTTTGAGGAACTCTATTATTTCTTCCACCTCGGCCTTTGCCTCTTCTATGCCGGCCACATCGGCAAATGTAATCTTTACGGCTTTGTCCGATACGAGCTTAGCCTTTGCCTTGCCGAAAGACATCGCCTTGTTGCCTCCCATCTGCATCTGCCTCATAAAAACAACCCATACGAGGACGAGGAAAATAATAGGCCCCCACGAGAAGAAGAAGTTCACATACCAGGGATTCTGATCAGGCGGTTTGGCGGTTATCTTTACGCCCTTACCCTTCAGGTCTTTCACGAGGTCCGGATAGTTCACGGCATAGGTCCTGAATTTTGTCCCGTCCTTGAGCCTGCCGGTAATGTAGTTCTCCTTTATGGTAACCTCTTCCATGTCTCCGTATTCCACTTTGGAAATGAATTCCGAAAAGATGATCTCCTTCTCGCTTGCAGGGGGAACATTGAAGAGATTGAAGAGAAGTATCATCGACAACCCGATAAGCAGCCACACAAATAAACTTTTATACATATTCCTTTCTTGTCCTTTTCCGTTCATTTTCTAATATTTTAACATATTCGACTTATCCGTCTCTCTCTGAACTGCTACAAGTTCGCGGACGCCCTTTTCCGCGAACGAAATCAATGAACCGAGCATCTCTTTCGAAAACGGCTCTGCTTCGGCCGTGCCCTGTATTTCGACTATATTGCCGCTTTCCGTCATAACGACGTTCATATCCGCATCCGCCCCGGAATCCTCGACATAACAGAGATCGAGACGCGGCTCTCCGCTCACGATGCCGACGCTGACCGCGGCAAGATATTCCCTTATCGGGTTTCTCTCTATCACGCCGTTTCTCACGGCATGATGCAGGGCGTCGTTAAGCGCCATAAACGCGCCTGTTATGGAAGCTGTTCTCGTGCCGCCGTCGGCCTGTATCACGTCGCAGTCTATCCATACGGTCCTTTCGCCTAAAAGCTGGAGATCCACCACCGCCCTAAGCGCCCTTCCGATAAGCCTCTGTATCTCATGCGTCCTGCCGCCGACGCGGCCGGAGGTGGACTCCCTCATTGTTCTCGTATTGGTCGCCCTCGGCAGCATCCCGTATTCTGCGGTAACCCAACCCCTTTTTTGATCCCTTAAAAAGGGCGGAACCTTGTCCTCTATGGATGCCGTGCATATAACGCGCGTGTTGCCGACCTGTATCAATACGGACCCCTCGGCGGCAGGTATGAAATTTCTCGTCACCGCCACCCTCCTCATCTCATCGTTCTTCCTTCCGTCGGGTCTCATCATGCCTCCATTCTATAACTCTATTTTTTCTATATCCTTTATTTTTTGTTGTAAAAATCTCTCTCCGACGCTTACAAATTTCTCCGTGGAATCCGTAACATAGAACTTTCTTTCAGAAGCCGCGCCTGCCTCTCTGTTCATCCGTTTTTCCGAAAGCGCATTTTTCACGGCCTTTGCCGTCTCTATCGCGGAATCTACAAGGCGGACATCGTTCATAACCCCCTGAATCACACCCTTAAGAAGAGGATAATGGGTGCATCCGAGGACGATGGTATCCACTTCCCTGTCCATAATATCTTTAAGATATCTCTCCGCGATAAGCCGGGCTATAGTCCCTTCTGTCCAGCCTTCTTCCACCAGCGGTACAAAAAGGGGACATGGCAAACCGGAGACCTCGACATCCTTATCCAGCGCTTTAATAGCCTTAACATACGAACTGCTCTTTATCGTGGCCTCAGTTCCTATTATACCTATCCTTTTATTTTTAGTGGCATTAACCGCAGCCGCCGCTCCGGGCTCTATTACGCCTATCACGGGAATGGATACCGCTTCCCGTATCTTATGAAGGCTTATGGCCGATACCGTATTGCAGGCAACCACCAGAAGCTTTATATTCTGCCGCAAAAGGAATTCCGCGCATTCAAAGGAATAGCGGATTACCGTTTCCGGAGACCTGACGCCGTAAGGAACCCTCGCGGTATCTCCGAGATACAATATATTTTCGGCGGGCAGCAGTTCTGCGACCTCCTTTAAAACAGTAAGGCCGCCTACTCCCGAATCGAAAATGCCTATTGGTCTATTGTTCATAATAAAAACAATTTTACATAAATTGAGCTGTTCTACATTTAAGAATATATGTCAGGTGCGACGAAAAGACTTTAAACCCCGCGCTTACAAAGACATTTATCCTATATTCGTATTCTACAACATTGGATGCTTATTGGGTGATGCATTTATTATCTCGTAGCTGCACTTGAACCAACACTTTTTAAAGTCTTTGAGCCGGTGCCTGACATATAAAATCGCTCAACTTAAAATTAATTCATTATCCCTTTCAACCCATACATGCTGTAGAAATGACCGCCTATGCTCTCTATCTCCTTTCCCTCTATCAATAACCTCACGTCCTCTATTCCCTGAATATTTTTAACCACCGAGTCGAACAAAGACCTCAGAAGATAATACTCCTGCCGGGCATCCCCTGAAAATCCTTTCCTGAATTCCTCCGACATATCTATGTAAAACACATTATTCCTGTCCCTGTAAACGCCGAGCAGTTTCGCATCCTTAAACCCTTCTCCCAGCAGCTTCAGGTATTCCGCAAGAAGCATCTCCGCCATCTCGACCGGCAGAGTCTTGTTTTGAAGCATCCTTTCTTCCCCGGCCATTCCGTCTTCAGAAGGATGGAATATCTTTACAGGAACGCCGGCCTCCACACCTCCGGTCAGCGCCTCACGGTTTTTTGATGTTTCCTCTTTTAATTCGATTAAGGGGCTGTCAGTCTTCTCGGCTTGCGAGAAATAATACCGCGTAGCGAGCCAGCCGGACAGCACGGCTGCGCAAAGCACCGCAAAGGCAATCACTATACTCTTCTTACTTTCCATAGATCTATTCCTTACCGCGCGCCGAGTAACCGATTACCTTTAGCAAGGCATTTATTAGGCGCTCCCTGTTCTTCCTGTCATAATTAAATTTTTCAGGGTTCGGCAATTCTATTAAAACAGCAGGCGCATTAACATGCGCGATAATCGGCAAGGGCAGCCTTTCGTGCCTCACATTTATCCCGATTTCGCTCTTAATTGCCTGAGCCGCGGCATCCGCAACATTCTTATCGATCTCGGCGGAGGCGGAGGTTTTGGATGTCTGTTCCAATGCCTCCTGAATTCCTTCAGTTCTGCCTTTCTGTCCCTTGACCTTAGAAGAAGTGTATATGCTTAATTCGTTCCTTGAAGATACATGTATGCTGATGAATACCTCGGAGGATCTCAGGTTTACCGCCTTTATCCTCTCTTTTATCGTGAGCGTCTGATCTCCCTTTCTCGTAAGAAAAACTTTTTTGCCCTTTTTGCCGAGGGTATTAGCGAGCTCCTTGGCAATGGAAAGTGTCGTCTCTTTTTCCGTAAAATTCCTGCCCTTCATGCCGGTGTCGTATCCGCCGTGACCCGCATCTATGGCAAACGATTCAAATGCAATATCTGCCGCTTCTTGAAAGGGATAGCCGGACGAAGGCTTGCCTATGTAAGCGTCTATAACAAGCCTCGAAGGCGATGAGAGCTTAGAAACGTCTATATCGTCAAGGTTATCTACTGTGAAGGCACAACTGCTGCCTTTTGCGACAATTTTTACGCCGCCGGTCATCTCGACAGGCGCATCGGTCTTCAAAATGACTTTTCCCGAACCCTTCTGAGCCGCCTTAATAACAACAGCCGACTGAAAATCGACCTTAATTACATTACTGCCCGAGAGTATTACGGAAGCCTTCTGTATATATTCTTCAGGCGCGGAAAAAACGATCCTGACGTAGTTGGCATGTTTGCCGACCTTCACGGTCACCGCCGCGGGTTCCTTGCCGGACTGGGCGGCAAAACCGGAGGAATGAACCGACAGGAATAGGAAACATATCAAAAAACATATACCGACAAATTTTTTCCGCATTTTTAAAAGAATACAAGATGCCGCAGTGAAGATGCAAGCCCATAATCCGTAATCATGAGGCTATGAGGCATACTTCAAAAGCCTTTACAAGTGCATGGTTATGTTCAGAGCATAGATATTCAGCGAATCGCCCAATAAGAAAGCACCGATGCGGATGACGGGAAAGCGTATGTCGGTTAGAAATTACGTCGGTAAAGTCTTTTCCGCCATACCTTCCATGCCTTTCAAATGTTTGACTATAAATTATGGGATGTGAGGCGTGCTGAAAAAGCATTTACTGTTACCCGAATTGAATGCTTCTAATCCAGAAATATATGTCAGGCGATGCGAAAAAACTTTAAACCCCGCACTTGTAATAACTCCCCCATCCCCCTCTTACTTTAAGAGGGGGATGGGGGAGTTATCCGTCATCTACAACATTGGTGACTTGTCGGATAATGCCTTTATAATCTCTCATATACACTTGAATCAACACTTTTTAAAGTCTTGGAGCAGTGCCTGACATATAAGAAGATCGCTCAACTCACATAATCGATGATTAAACTTGAAAATAACCTGCCGGTTTCTTTAGAATTAACTGTAACTGAGATTAAATTGCAATATGGAGGCGGCATTGCACGAACATAGATCAAAGACCAAGAAACACGCGGCGCACCTCGAAAGGGTCGCCCTCATAGGCAATCCCAATGTGGGTAAAAGCGCTATTTTCGGCCTGCTTACAGGCAAATACGTAACCGTATCCAACTACCCCGGAACCACGGTTG
>JACREW010000224.1 GCA_016212685.1 Nitrospirota bacterium | reverse complement strand
TTGCAGCTAAGTCGCGTCATTCGCGAAATGCTTTTCGAGAGAAAGGCCATTATTGATATCCTCACCCTGAAGCCTGACATGCTGAAAATGAGAATGGATGAACCCCTTCAGAGGGTTCTATTTTAACCGGACAGTAATGATATCATTTATAACAATGTAACAACACATCAAAAGGCACTATTCTAATACCCTTCCATCAACAACCTATTCTCTTTTGACCTCGACTCCCCTATGCTCGTTACATAAATCGCGGGCTTATCCACAACAGGGCATTTTGTCTCGCATATCCCGCATCCTATGCAGAGTTCGAGATCACCTCGCGGCTGCTGCACAATAAGCTCTTTACCGTTTCTGTCTTTTACCTTAGCCTTTTCAAACCATATCGCCTTTTTGGGCGTTGGGCATACCTCCTCGCATACGATGCATGGACGCGCATGGGCATAAGGCAGACATCTGTTTTTATCAATCATTGCGAGCCCGATCTTTACCTTTGCCTTTTCTTCGAGATTTAATTTTTTAATAGCCCCTGTCGGGCATACCTGACCGCACAGTGTGCATCTGAATTCGCAGTAGCCTATCTTCGGAATAAGAAGAGGCGACCATATGCCTTCAAGCCCTGCCTCAAGAAGCGTAGGCTGCAATCCGTTTGTAATGCAGACCTTCATGCACTCCCCGCATTTAACGCATCGCTTGAGAAATTCCTTTTCCTCAAGCGAGCCCGGCGGCCTTATTAATCTTTGATTTATGAATTCAGATTTTGAAAGCGGCGTTGC
The DNA here is from genome assembly GCA_016212685.1 of Nitrospirota bacterium. Taxonomy (GTDB): domain Bacteria; phylum Nitrospirota; class Thermodesulfovibrionia; order Thermodesulfovibrionales; family Dissulfurispiraceae; genus GWB2-47-37. Next base: position 5,591 of record JACREW010000224.1, on the reverse strand, counting down.
CCTTAATAATGGAACCGCAATCACTCCTGATGCCATCGAGGTAATCACGCGCCTTCTCCCCAAATCCATAGATGCCGCAGCCTTCCTGCCGGAAAATCCAAAGCTCACTGCGTTCTGGGGGCAGACATCATCGCAATTCCAGCAATAGTAACATTCGGTATCGCGCCACTCTTCTTTTTTATCCGGCGATGCATTCCCCTGACATACATTCGCGCACGCGCCGCATGATGTGCATCCTTCGCTCACAAAGCGTTTGAGAATCGAAAATCTCGAAAGGATTCCGAGAAATGCTCCGAGCGGACAGAGGTATTTGCACCAGAATCTTTTTTCAACTAAATTTAAGCCGAGAATAAGAAAAAACAGAGCGCCGATAAATAGGCTCTGATTGTAAAACGGCTGCTGAAAAGAGAGTACGCTTTTTTTGAGACCCGAATATACGAATTCCGATACAGCGGTGACGCCTTTAATATCCGTGCTGTATATCGCATCGAATACAGCCCTCGTTCCGTAACTGAATAACGGATAAACACTGACGGAAAACGAGCGTATGAGGAGAGATAACGGATCGACGATGCCGACGAGTTGCAGTGAAAAAAGAGAGGATATTATGAGAAATATCAGGACATAGTATTTTACCCTGTACCAATTTCTCTCATCTGTTTTTGGATATCCTTTTTTAATAGCACCGACGATATTGTTCAGAGTTCCCAAAGGGCATACCCATCCGCAGAATACTCTGCCGAAAATAAGAGTTATCGCTATTGTGATCAGAGAAAAATAAAATGCCTTCTGAACCGCATGAGCCGAGAAAATAGTTGTGATAAAAATAAGGGGATCGAAATCGAGAAATATCTTTACAGGATAGCCGAGAGCATCCCTGCCCTTTGATTCGGTCTGAATGAAGAGAAACAAGAATACAACTAAAAATATTCCCTGGCTGATTCTTCTGAGATTACGCATCAATCGGCTCGAATAAAGGCAGGACATAGTATTGAAGCGACTTCGGCAGACCAAGCGTGACATGGACGTCTAAGCGGGCTGTCGCAGCTTCGGAGAATAGCAGGAGGCCATTCGAGAATGAAGCGGAAATGCTTTGTCCTGACAAATTAAACATATATTTTGAGTTAGATATTTACTTTCTTGATCTTTAATTTCGCTATATCCATTGTGCCGAGCCCTCTCTTGTCAGCCATCTTCACATACCCCAAATCGCTCCCCTTCATGCCGAAAAGCGTAGCCCCAAAAGAATCGACAGCAACCTGATCAACGCCTACTATCACAGTATCCAGCTTTTTCACATCAGCCAAATTTCCGCCCTGCGGCCCGTTTGCCGTAAGTATTCTCACCGCGTCGAGTATAGTGAGCGTAGGCTTTATAAACCCTGAAAGGTCGACAAGGCTTTCATCGAGCCTCTGGTGTATCTGCCTCCTTGAGCCTCCCATCACGCCCATCCAGTTTTTCATCGACATTGTGAGAGTCGCAAGGCTGTGGTGCTTTGCTATGGGGATATTAATAATCTTATCCGCCTCAAAAAGCTCGGTATAGAGAGGCCATGTCTTCATCGCCTCTCCCTTTAGATCCATATCTTTGAACTTCCTTTCGTCCACATAGCTCACATCCGCTCCCAGAGCCTTTACTGCATCGGAAATGCCGCTCTGCACATAGCACCGCCGGGGATCATTCACTGTTCGGTCGAATACCTTCACCTTTTTCGCGCCTGCCTCAAAGCACATTTTAACTACTTCCGCGACAACTTCGGGGTTTGTATTTCCAGCCTGCTCCGGAGTCCTGTCCCATGCCATATTGGGCTTTACGACTACAATATCGCCGCGTGAGACGAACTTCTTCATGCCTCCCATTGCATCGATAGCTGCCCTTGTGATCTTTGAGGGCGACGCGCCGCGAGCAACGGCAAGGTCGATTCTTTCGGCTGCGCCGAGATCTGAAACAAGGCTGTCGATAAAATTAGGCACGGAGAGTCCGGCAATTGTGATTGCCGCTGATTTTATAAATTTCCTGCGGTTCATGCAATGCATATTCGGCTCCTTTCAGGCAGATTTATATTTCACTCTACCAATTTTCGCAGGTCTTTGCAAGGAAACATTTAACGGGCACTTTTCACACAATGGTTTCGGCTTGCAGTAATCCTTGCCGACCATTACGAACAGGGCATGAAATTCATTGAACAACTGCAAGTCCTCGTCCCATTCTTTATGAAAAAGATTTTGATACTCGTCATAAGACGCATTGTAATCCAGAATCTTATGCCTTGAAAGTACCCGTTTTGTATATGCGTCAATCACAAAAACAGGCTTATCCAGTGCGTAAAGCAGTATGGAATCCGCTGTCTCAGGACCGATGCCGTGAACATCGAGGAGCTTCTTTCTGAGAGGCCCCCTCTCCTCTTTTTTCATCCTCTTCATGCTGCCGCTGTAGTTGTCCATAAGGAAATCTATAAACGACTTCAGCCTCTTTGCCTTTATGTTGAAATAACCAGCGGGTCTTATCAATGAAGCGAGCTTATTGTGAGTCATTTCGTGCATTGCCTTTGCGCTTAATGCCTTTGCATCCTTAAGATTCTTTATCGCCTTTTCGACATTTCCCCAGTTTGTGTTTTGCGTTAGTATTGCGCCCACAGCAATCTCAAAAGGAGTATCTCCCGGCCACCAGTATTGAGGGCCATAAAAGGAATATAGCGTGTTATAAATGTCTATGAGATTTAAATTTTTCTTCATAAATCTGTTCTATACCCAAATCGAGCAATTCTAATCCAGAAATATATGTCAGGCGCTGCGAAAAGACTTTAAACCACGCACTTGTAATAACTCCCCCATCCCCCTCTTACTTTAAGAGGGGGATGGGGGAGTTATCCGTCATCAGCATCGGTGGTTACTTGTTGGATAATGCATTTATAATCTCGCATATCCACTTGAATCAACACTTTTTAAAGTCTTGCAGTAGTGTCTGACATATAAAATCGCTTAATTTATATATCAACTTTATTGCACTTTTTTAGTCATCCTATACACAAACGCCAGTATCTCCGCAACCGCCCTGTAAAGCTCCGGCGGAATCTCCTGATACAAATCGAGAGTGGAGAGAACTTCAACAAGCTGGGGGTCGTCTTTTATCGGAATCTTATGCTCCCTCGCTACCTGAATTATCTGTTCCGCTATCTTGCCCTTGCCCTTTGCAACCACCCTCGGGGCAGACGCCTTCTTTGTATCGTATCTGAGCGCCGCAGCTTTTTTACGAGTATCCGCCATGCCTACGCCTTAATGCTTATCGCCTTTCCGGAATTTTCCATATTCTCAAACTGCTCAAGGGCAACATCGTTTTTATCCAAAAAATTTACAGCCTTGAGGTTCATTCCCCGCGTCTTAAAAGAATCATTGAGTTCATTTGCATTATTGTTGAGCATCGCCTGAAACGCGGGATTTTCAGCCCTGAATGAGACGAAAAATTCCCTGTTATACATCATTATCATGATGTCGAGCTTGCCGAATCTTTCGAGATCCAGGTTTAACTTGCAGGAATAAGACATGCCTTTGGCGTCGCTGCGTCCTCTCTTGAACGATATTTCGCCGTCCTTAAGTTCTCTCCAACTTACAGGCAGGAAGGTGTAAAAAGAATCGGTTGTCTTTGAAAGCACCTGAAAGGTCTCTATGTCTTTGAGCAGGCCGTCAACCGCCCTGCCCGCGCCTTCCCTCTGTGCAGCCGTCAGATCCTGAGTTAAAACATTTTTTATCGCTTCTTTGCCTTCTCCGGAAAGAAGCTCCTTCATCTGGAGAAGTCCTGCCTTCAAGTCATTTTTTATGGCTGCCGTTTCATGCTGAACAAGACGCTGTTCCGGCCTCAAAGGCAGCGCCTCTTTATTCAAAGGCAACTCTGCCTGTTTCTTTCCCTCCATAAGCTGTTCCTGAACTTCAGGCTGTTCCATCTGCTGTAATATTGAAGCGATAGCCTTAAGCTTTGCCTCAAGCGCAACGCCGGTATCCTGCAGGGCACTTTTAATCGGCGTCTGTAATAATTTCTCTATGCTGACCATCAACTCTTTCCTTATGTTCTCAACAATAGGATGGTTTTTTATTCCTTCAGGAAGCCGGTTTATAAAGTTATCGAGCCTTGCCTGAATGCTCTCTCCCGTTATTTTAAGGCTTGTCTGCAAAAGGGTTTGAAGCTGCATCCGCATCTCTTTCGGCAGGGAATTAATGTCGGAAGGCAATGCCTTTAATATCTGCGAATTCAGATCCTGCAGTTTTGACGTATGCGTATCCGCCTTTTCACCCGATGTAATAAGCCTCTTAAGCTCGGAAAGATTATTAGTCAAATCCTGAATAAGTTTGGGAAGGGCGCTCTCTTTGAGGTTAAAGGAAGGCAGCTGCGGTTCCTCGCCTTTAAGCGCCTCATCCATATATCCCATGAACTGAAGCTTCAATTCCTTCCCGTCCGTAGGCAATGACGTTACTTTGAAAAATGCCTCCGCGCCTTTTTCGAGCGGCACTGTTGTCTGGGCTGTAATAAAGTTGCCTTTTATCTTAAGAGTTACGCCGCCTGTGGGAAGCAGATCCATTACTTCCGCCTTCACGAGTTCTCCAAGCTTGAGGGGTATGGATTTTCCCGCGGACTTTTCGATGGTAAGGAAATTGTTGTCGAGACCTGTAATCTTGAAATTAATCATGGCTAATTCTATTATATCCTAATACGAGTTATGGAGTTAAGGAGTCGAGGAGTTAGAGAATTGGAGGTTGCATGCTTGATTCCCGGTTTGTGAGAGAAAATATTGATATTCTGAAAAAAGCGCTCGAAAAAAGAGGATTCGCAATCGACCTCTCTGAATTTCTGTCCCTTGAAGAAGAAAGGCTTAAACTTTTAAAGGAATCAGAAGAGCTGAGGAACAAAAGAAATGTCGTCTCAGAAGAGATAGGCAAACTGAAAAAACAAAAACAGGATGCGGAAAAGCTCATAGCCGAAATGAAAGGCGTATCCGACAGGATAAAGGAAATAGAGGAAGTTCTTAAAGGAATTGAGGAAAAGACAGGGCTGTTTTTGTTGAATATACCGAATATCCCTCACGAGTCCGTGCCTGCGGGAAAGGACGAGACGGAAAATGTCGAAGTGAGAAAATGGGGAGAGCCGCGCGCCTTTGATTTCGAGCCGCTTAATCACTGGGACATTGCAGAGACCCTCGACATTATTGACTTTGAAAGAGGCGCAAAAATCGCGGGCGCGAGATTTGCCGTGATGAAGGGGTTTGGCGCAAGGCTCGAAAGGGCATTGATGAACTTAATGCTCGATCTGCACACGTCAAAGGGATATAAAGAGATATTCCCGCCGATCCTCGTAAACAGGGAAAGCATGACAGGGACAGGACAGTTGCCGAAATTCTCTGAAGACCTTTTCAGAACAGTTGATCCTGAATTTTATTTGATACCGACCGCAGAGGTTCCGGTAACGAATATTCATAGGGGTGAGATTTTAAGGGAAGACCAGTTGCCGATCTATTACACCGCCTATACTCCTTGCTTCAGGCGCGAGGCAGGCTCATACGGAAAGGATGTAAGGGGACTTATCAGGCAGCATCAATTCAA
>JACREW010000229.1 GCA_016212685.1 Nitrospirota bacterium | reverse complement strand
TAACTCTTCGATAGAATACGATTCGCCGCGCTCTACAGCCTCTCTGCCTTTCTTGACCTTGTCAATAACATAAAGTTCATACATTATGTCGTCAAGGTTTGAGGTTTCCGGCAATCTCGAAATCGCTTTGATCGCCTCTTGCTTTAAGGTTTCCATGTCAGCACCTCCTTCTGCTTTGCCTTATCCTTATTTTATCATTTTTACGGTTTTTAGGCATTCCGGCTTCCCGCAGCAGAGAAAAATGTGCATGGCGGATTTATTCGGTAAGGGCAATACTTCCTCTCCTATTTCAAATCTAAAAACTCTTTTAAAGCGGTTTCCATAGAGAGCCTGTCGTTAGAGGAAAGGGTTCCTAATTTTTTAATGATAAGAGGTTTTTCGATTGTTGATATGGCCGTTTTAATAGCAGACGGTTTCAATAAACCGGCATCCTGCCAATTTATTACAAGGCATTCTCCTATGCCGATGGTTTTTCCTGTCTGGCTCGTAATAGCCATTATAACTACATCTTGGGAAATATTGTTATATGTGTTTGAGCTTATGATTACAACAGGCCGTTTTTTAACGGCTGCCTGATTGCTGAAGGGGAAAGGGACAAGGACAACGTCTCCTTTTTCATAGGCTGTCATAGACAGCGTCCTCGTCATTGTTCCATATTTTTTCAAATGACGGCATTGACAGTTCCTGAGATGCTTTAGCGAGGAGAGTTCTTTCCTTTTTAGCTTCTATGAACTGAATAAAGTCAAAAACCTCCGAAAGCAAATTCTCAGGCAGTTTTTCGATCTCGTCTTTAATCATATCTTTAACGGACATAATTGACCTCCTTCCCTCATAGTAAGATTATAATTGAAGTAGTCATGCTCTTTCCATAATTTTTATCAACAACCGTTATCAAAATTCCATAGATGCTTCCCAAGACATAAGGGACAATAGCCTTATAAATGTTGTCGATATTAGCTCTTAAATAATCTTCAAGCGAAAAATAATCTTGAACATCTATTCCAAAGCTGCCATAGTAAGTTTTCAAATGGACGAATCCATATATCAAAAAAATAACAGATAAGATTGCTAAGAATGGTTTTAAATATTCATCAAAATTATTTTTACTCATTTCAAACTCCTGCTTTGCTGTCAAGTTCGCTTGCCTGATATGTATATTCTTTTACAAAGGTAACTTTTTCGGCGTGGGATAATCCGGCAAATAGAAATATACTTAAAATAACTGCGAGAAAAATTTGCATTAAATATCGCATCTCATCCCCCCTGTGCTTCAACTATAGGAGAATTATATCAGCTTTCAAGAAAGATTAGATGTGAAAATTACCCGAATCATTCGGCTTTGTCGATTTGCCAAAAATCTTATAAAATGCTGTAATGGCAGATATGTTTTGTGTTTTTGCTGCAAAGCTTTTGCAGAAAAACTTATCTTTATGTAAAAATTGGACATATGAGAATATTTGTTCCTCAGGAAGATATACGGAAGCAAGAACAGATCAGGCTTTCTGCCGATAAGTCGCATTATCTTATTTCTGTCATTAGATGCAAGAAGGGCGACAGGATTGCAATTATTGACGGCAAAGGGAAGGCCTATAAGGCCGAGGTTTCTGAGATTGCAAAAAGGCATGTATTTATAAACATACTTCACGAAACGCCGGTGGACACAGAATCCGCCATAAATTTTATTCTTTGTCAGGGAATACTAAAAGGCGAAAAGATGGATTTGGTGATTCAGAAGACTACGGAACTCGGCGTAAATGGGATAATGCCTCTCATTACAGAGCGGGGTGTCGTTAAAGAGACGAGAAAGGCAAAGAGGTGGCAGAAGATCGCTGAGGAGGCTGCAGAGCAATGCGGAAGGACGGTAATCCCAAAGGTTCACGAACCCGTCCAATTTGCCGAATTCTTTGAGAGGGAACGCTCCCGGAGAGCCGGAGTAATGGAGCATTGGAGTAACGGGAAAATGACCGGCTTTATTTTTTGGGAGGAGGGGGGAATGCCTTTGAAAGAATCTATTAAAAAGATTTCTTTAACATCGCTCCAACACTCTGGAACTCCAATCTTTGTGTTTATCGGCCCCGAGGGCGGTTTTACATCCGAAGAAATAAGACTTGCCGAAGGGCATGGTCTTATAAGGACGACGCTCGGCAAGCGCGTCCTACGCGCAGAGACGGCGGCAATAGTGTCAACTGCATTAGTCCAGTTCTTAACGGAAAGCGCCTTTTCTTCCGAGGACTAATAAACTTTGAAACTACCTGCCGTACTTACTGCACATTGCCTCGATAAACGTCTGCAGTTCGCCGGGATTAAGCAAGTCGTCAGGCATTTTTTCTTCCACCATGCAAGCGAGAAATATTTTTTTCAGAAGATTTACGACAGCATAGTTAATAATCTCATCAGGCAATGACTCCGGAGCATTTTCTATAAGCAAGAGATCCGAATACCATAGATCATTTTTTACCGGAGCAATTCCGGCGCAATCGTTCCCTCGAATAGTCCTCGGCGTTGCCCTGCGGGACAGCGCAAGAGACCGGACACCGAGATTTACGGATTGAAGACCCTTCTCAGCGGGATTTTGGCCTAACCGATGCCGCCCCTTTGTAATCGGGAGAAATCGGGATATATTAACTCCTGAGCAGTAGAGAAATGCATTATTACCTCTGTCTTTGCCGTCAGGTCTTATGACAAAATATAAAAAGTCATTAATATATTCGTATGACTTTTTTTGCCCATCCTTTACTCGCCGCAGCAGACGCGCCTCATTCTTTTCTTTCCCGTAGAAGAGACAGCCATAACGACATCCACTTTGTTGCCGCAGCTCCTGCAGAGATTGGCCTTCGCCTTGTTCCCGGCCCTTGCAGCGACATCGGTCTTTGACTTTGTTTTTTCCGCCATGATAAACCTCCTTTCTTTTTCTAAAGTTCCTGTCTTTCAATCGACATATATAGGGTAAACCACGCAATATTGTCTTGCGCGGTCGCAAAACTCAATAATATAATGTAATTTTGGAGGTTTTGTCAAACTCATAATCCGTAAATGGATAACAGATATATTCTCAAAGCCTTAAATAACGCGATGAGAAACCGTTTATGCGCTTGACTTTTAAAACACATGTTTTATACAATTGTTTGAAATGAGTGTTTTGAAGATGCATAAAAAGAAACTCACGCCGCCGGAATCTGCCGAAGATACCCGCCAACGGCTTCTGGAGGCGGCAGGCGAGGTCTTTGCCGAAAAGGGTTTTCGCAGCGCTACCGTGCGGGAAATATGCAGCCGCGCCGGTGCTAATGTGGCTGCGGTAAATTATCATTTCGGCGACAAGGATCGTCTCTACATAGAGGTGCTCAAGTACGCCCACCGCCGCGCACTCGAAAAATTTCCTCCCGCCCTCGGGCTGTCGAAGATCGCATCGGCCGAGGAACGGCTGGAGGCTTTTATCAGATCTTTTCTGTATCGCATTCTCGATGAAGGAAGACCGTCATGGCACGGTAAGCTTATGATCAGGGAATTGGCCGATCCCACTGCCGCCCTCGACAGTCTTGTGGAGGAATCCATACGACCCACATATGAGACGCTTACTGGAATTATAGGAGAGATGATAGGCAAGGCCGCGTCTTCCGATATGCGCTACTTCGCCAACAGCATTGTGGGACAATGCGTATTTTATTGTCATGCTGCGCCGGTTCTGGAGCGCCTGGCTCCGGGCAAATTCAAGGGCAGCGAAATCGAGCGGCTCGCGGAGCATATATCGCAATTTTCCCTATGCGCACTGAGGCAATCTCGAAAAAACGGCGGGAGAAAAACTAAATGAGGTTTGTCGCGATAAAGATGCTTGTGGGCGACAGGGCCAAGTATCTGGGCATTGTCATGGGGCTTGCCTTTGCTTCGTTCCTTATCACGGAGCAGCTTGCCATCTTTACCGGACTTATGACGAGGACATTCGGCTTTATAACCGATACCGCTATAGCCGACATCTGGGTCATGGACCCGAAAGTCCAGTTCGTGGACGACATAAAACCCATGCAGGACATGCAGCTTTACAGAACGAGAGGCGTTGACGGCGTTGAGTGGGCGGTTCCGCTGTACAAGGGGCTACTCAAGGCAAAGCTTGAAAACGGCAATTATCAGACGGTAATTGTAATCGGCCTCGACGACGCCACGCTTATCGGCTCTCCGCCTGTTATGCTGAAGGGACAGGCCGCTGATTTGAGGCGCAGCGAGGCGGTGATTGTGGACACTGTAGGGGCTGCAGGCAAGCTGTCCAAGCCGTCGCCGGTTCCCGGCCAAAAGCGCATTCCCCTCGCTATAGGCGATACTCTGGAAATTAATGACAACCGGGCATCCGTGGCAGGCATATGCAAAGTGTCCAGGACATTTCAGTCCCAGCCCGTTATCTACACTACATATTCGAGGGCTACCACCTTTGCCCCTAAAGAGCGGAAACTTCTTTCTTTTGTCCTCGTTAAGGCAAAACCGGGCGAGGATGTTAAAGCGCTCGCCTCCCGGATCAAGGCCGTCACCGGTCTTGCGGCTTATACGCGCGACGAGTTCAAAGAATTGACCATAAGGTATTACATGAAATACACCGGCATCCCTATAAATTTCGGCATGGCGGTGCTTTTAGGCTTTATTGTCGGCACGGCAATAGCGGGCCAGACTTTCTACAGCTTCACACTCGAAAATCTCAGGCACTTCGGCACGCTTAAGGCGATGGGGACTACCAATAAAACCCTTCTCGGCATGATTGTGCTTCAGGCGCTGATGGTCGGGAGCATCGGCTACGGCCTCGGCGTAGGCGCCGCAACCGCATTCGGCAAGCTCGTCAAGGACACGGAACTGGCGTTCAGGCTGCCGTGGCAGCTTCTCGTAATTACCGCTGTAGCGATAAGCCTTATCTGCGTGTTCGCAGCCCTTCTCAGCATACGAAAGGTAATGAAGCTGGAACCGGCAATAGTTTTTAAGACTTAGGATAAATTTATGACTATACAAAAAAATAATCCATTCCCCTGCGATGAAGAAACCTCGACAAAGGCCGTGGCAGTGCATTGCAAAGGGATAACGAAGGCATATGGAAGCGGCAGCGAAACGGTGAACGCGCTGAACGGCATTAATCTGGAAGTCCGCACCGGCGAGCTTACCATGCTCGTGGGGCCTTCAGGCTGCGGCAAGACTACACTTATCTCGATAATGGCAGGGATTCTCGACCAGGATGAAGGGGATTGTGTGCTTTTCGGAAAGAACTTTAAAAGCATGAGCGATCTTGAAAAAACCCGCTATCGGGGCGAGCAGGTGGGCTTTGTCTTCCAATCGTTCAACCTCATTCCCACGCTGACCGCTGCCGAGAATGTTGCGGTTCCGCTGCTCATCAGGAGGATTGACCGGAAGACCGCCGTGCAAAAGGCGGGAGAGACTTTGAAGAATGTCGGCCTCGGCGACAGGCTTAATGCCTTGCCTGCCCAGCTTTCGGGAGGGCAGCAGCAGCGGGTGGCAATCGCCCGGTCGCTCGTGCATGAGCCTCGGCTCATCGTGTGCGACGAGCCCACGAGCGCGCTCGATCATGAGACAGGATTTAGGATAATGGAACTCTTACAGTATGCGGCGCTTTGCGCAGACCGGGCGCTGGTGATCGTTACCCACGACCCGCGCATTTTCGACTTCGCGGATCGCATCGCCAAGATGGATGACGGCAGGATAGTGGATGTATCAGACTCGCCTCAGGATATGGGAAAATGACATATATTATTTTGAGATAAAGGAGAAAATTTATGATACGCAAATATCTTTTACCTGTTTTGGCGGCGGCAGGCGCCCTCTTTGCCGTTTTTTCGGTTATGTCCGCCAGAAAACCGGCGCTGGTCCCTCCGCCGGTGGTGCAGCCGGCGCAGGCGCCCTTTAGATCATATATAGCGGGAGCCGGCATTATCGAGGCGAGCACGGAGAACATCGCCGTGGGCACAAACCTGCCGGGCATCGTGACTAAAGTATTTGTGAAAGTTGGAAGCAGGGTAAAGGCCGGCGATTCGCTTTTCACGCTCGACGACCGGGAACTGCGTTCCGAACTGCTTGTCAAGCAATCAAACATTGTTAAGGCTAAGGCATCTGTGGAGGAAGCTAAGGCTTCGCTGCAGGATTACCGGACGCAATATGCGCGTGTGAAAGGCGTGACCGACAGCCGGGCGGTCAGCGTAGATGAGATGGAAAAACGCCGCAACGCCGAATTGCTCGCCGAGGCGAAACTCGAAAGCGCCAAGGCGGCGGTGATCGCGGTAGAGGCTGAAGTCAAAGCCGTACAAACCACTATAGAGCGCCTTACGGTGCGCGCGCCGGTAAACGGCGAAATCCTTCAGATCAATGTAAGGCCGGGCGAATATGCCCAGACCGGAGCGCTACAGAAGCCGCTTATGCTCCTCGGCAATCTCGACAGGCTGCATGTGCGCGTGGATGTGGACGAAAATGATGCATGGAGATTTAAGAAAGATGCGTCTGCGTTAGCATTTATCCGCGGCAACAGGGAGATGAAGACCCAACTCACTTACGAGCGTACAGAGCCTTATGTTATACCTAAGAAATCCCTTACGGGAGACAGCACAGAGCGGGTGGACACGAGGGTCATGCAGGTGGTTTACAGCTTTGACCGATCCCAGTTGCCGGTGTATGTCGGACAACTCATGGATGTATTTATAGATGCCCCGCCTGTGGCGGCCGTATCGGACGGAACAAATAAGGCTCAGGGAAAGAACGGCAGAGGTAAAAAATGAAATCGCCGAAGCCGCTCCAATGCCTTGTCTTTTTTGCAGTTATTTTATTTGCTTTTATTGGCTGCAGCGTGGGGCCGAATTATAAAAAGCCGGATGTGAAAATCCCCGCCTCATTCAGCGAAACTCAGCCCGTTAAGGATCAGGTTATAGACTACGGGAAGTGGTGGAAGACCTTTAACGATCCTTTGCTTGACTCGCTCATAGAGGATGGCGTGAAATCCAACAGGGATATACGCATAGCCGGGGCCCGCATCAAAGAAGTAAGGGCGCTTTACGGCGTTACCGATGCCGCGTTCTGGCCCAATCTTCAGGCATCCGGCTCTTACAGCCGCAACCGGACGAGCGAAAACGCGCCTCTAAGCAAGACTACCGGAGGCAGCACTTACAGCCTGTTTCAGGCCGGTTTCGACGCCTCGTGGGAGATTGACTTTTTCGGCGGAGTGCGCCGGGCAGTGGAGGCTGCGGGGGCTGATGTAGACGCCGCTTTAGAATCGGGACGCATGGTGATGGTATCGGTTTTAGGAGAGGCGGCAAAGAATTACATAGAACTGAGGGGACTTCAGAAACAGCTTGATGTCCTTGAAGCGAATGCGCGCTCTCAGGCTGAGAGCCTTGATCTCATAAGAGTCCGTTACAAAGCGGGTCTTATCTCATTTTTAGACGTTGCGAGGGCTGAATCGCTTCTCACTTCAACAAAGGCGCAGATACCGCTCATACAAAAATCCATCAAGCAGGCCGCGCACCGCATTGCCGTTCTGCTCGGCAAAGAGCCGGGAGCTTTATGGCAGGAATTGTCAAAACGTTCGGCTATTCCCGTGCCCGCCATAGGCATAACAGCCGGACTGCCCTCGGAATTACTGCTTAGAAGGCCCGATATACGCAGGGCAGAGCGCGACCTCGCCGCCGCATCGGCGCGCATCGGCGCGGCAAAGGCCGACCTTTTTCCCCGCTTTTCGCTTACAGGCTCGTTCGGGCTTCAGGGAGCGGAGGATAGAGACATGGGTTTTGCAGGAAGCCGTTTCTGGAATATCGGCCCTTCTCTCAGGCTGCCCATATTCTCAGGAGGCCGGATAACGTCGAACATACAGGCGCAGGACGCGCGGCATGAGCAGGCGCTTATACGCTACGAACAGACTATTATGGCCGCGCTGGAAGAAGTTGAAAACGCCCTTGTAGCCTACGCAAAGGAGGAGGAGCGCAGAAAGGATCTCGCGGCTTCTGTCGCATCAAGCCGCGAGGCGTTCTCGCTGGCTGCCGAGCTTTACACAAAGGGGCTTGCGGACTATCTCAATGTCCTCGATGCCGAACGCTCGCTCCTGTCCGCGGAAAGCCAGTTAGCTCAGAGCGAGGCCGCGGTATCCGGTTATATAGTCAGTCTATATAAAGCCATCGGAGGAGGATGGGAGACGGGAGGGGATAAGGTTCCATAATCCGTAATGACATATAGTGAGGTCTATTTCAACGCCTTTATAAGTGTTTTTCTTTATGCAGAACAAAAATACTGCATGCTTCATCAATATAGATGCCGCCGATGCAGAATACGGACATAAGAGTATGCGGTTAAAAAGTTCCGCTGATAAAGTCATTGAAACATACCTCACTATGTGTCGAGATGTTTTGACTACGGATTATGGCTGGCTTATCATTGATTGACAATGTTACCTGTTACCTTTTAGATTAGTAACTCTAATTTTAAAACATGGAGAAATAATGCCGGAAAAGATAAGGGTAAAAAATCCTATCGTCGAGATGGACGGCGATGAAATGACAAGGATAATATGGCGTCTCATAAAGGAAAAGCTGATATTGCCGTTTCTCGATGTCGATCTGAAATATTATGACCTCGGAATAAAGCACAGGGACGAAACGGATGATAAAGTTACGGTAGATGCGGCTAATGCGATAAAGGAATACGGCATCGGAGTAAAATGCGCCACGATAACGCCCAATGCTGCAAGGGTAAAGGAATACAATCTCAAACAGCAGTGGAAGAGCCCTAACGGCACAATCCGCTCGATTTTAGACGGAACGGTATTCAGAAAACCCATAATCATAAAAAACATCCCGCCTGCGGTCCGCAAATGGCAGAAGCCGATTATCATAGGCCGGCATGCTTACGGAGACATATATAAGAATGTCGAATATGTTGTAGAGAAGCCCGGCACGGCTGAAATAGTTTTCACGCCTGAAGACGGCAGCGAAAAGAAGGTTATAAAAATACATGACTTCAAGGGCAACGGCGTTATCATGGGGATGCACAATACCGAAAAATCCATAAGGAGTTTTGCCCGGTCTTGCATCAATTATGCGCTCGGAGAAAAGGTCGATCTCTGGTTTGGGGCAAAGGATACGATCTCGAAACTGTATCACGGATTTTTCAGGGACGTCTTTGCCGAAGAAGCGGATAAGGTTAAGGATAAGTTCGCACAGGCCGGAATAAATTACAGGTATCTATTGATCGACGATGCCGTCGCGCAGGTAATAAAGTCCGAGGGCGGAATGCTCTGGGCATGCATGAATTACGACGGGGATGTCATGTCCGATATGGTGGCGACCGGCTTCGGAAGCCTCGGTCTTATGACATCGGTTCTGGTTTCTCCTGACGGCAAATACGAATATGAGGCCGCTCACGGCACGGTGATGAGGCATTATTACGAGCATCTTAAAGGGAAGCCTACGTCTACGAATTCAATCGCATCAATTTTCGCATGGACAGGTGCGCTTGCCAAAAGAGGGGAGCTTGATAATACGCCCGATGTCGTGAAATTCGCAAAGACTATCGAGGATATTGTCGTAAAGACAGTAGAAAACGGCATTATGACAAAAGACCTCATGCTTATCGCAGAACCGCCGGTGAAGAAATATGCATTGACGGAAGAGTTTATAGATGCGGTTGCGGAGAAGCTGAAAAAAGAGATATAGAAGAGCTATAGAAAGATAAGATATAAAGTATTGGAGCGACTTCGGCAGCCCAAGCGTAATATGGATGTTTAAGCGGGCTGGCGTAGCTTCGGAGGAAGGCTGGATGCCTTCCGAGAATGAAGCGGAAATATTTTATATCTTATCTCAATAGTGTCCGGTAAAAGTAAATAAGTCTTGGTCTGTTACACTCGATTGTTGGATAATAGAAGTGACGAAACCCTATACCAGCAAGGAGGAACAGACCATGAACAAAGTATACACTATATTCTCTGAGTTATTGAAGCT
>JACREW010000228.1 GCA_016212685.1 Nitrospirota bacterium | reverse complement strand
CATCCAGTAGTCGCCTCTTTTTTTGCATCCAGTTATCATGCCAGATTTTTAGCCTCTTTTAAAACCCTCAAATCTTTGTCAGTTATGCCTTCCCTGCCATAAAAGCCGCTTGCTTTACCCACTCTCTTACACGATGAGCCTCTTTTTTTAAGGAGAGAGGACGGCGAATTCGAATTTTATCATATTCCGAATGAGCATGAAGCAGAGGAATACTGGGCTGTATTGGGCTGGTTTGACGGGGAGGATTTTTTCGGGAGTCTTCAGGAAACGGGAGAGGATTACCGGAAAGAATTTATAAGATTTGGGGAGAGATGTTTTGGAGAATGAAATGGAGTTATCGGAGATGGCAAAAATGACCTACGAACAGAGCGAAATCAAGGAGCGGTTACAGTGGCTGATTAAGCTTAGGTGGGCGGGTTGTGTGGGCGTACTTGTGGGCACGCACATAGTGCGCGAGATAGCCGGACTGACCTTTCCCTTGATACCCGTATATCTCATACTCGGGCTTGTCGCAATATACAACGCCTATTTTCAAGTAAAGCTGAAAGTCGCTGCAAAGGACTTCCATAAAAGCGCCATAGAGCAGATAAGCTTAGACTTTTTGATATTAGCCGGGGCCATATATTTTTCAGGCGGCTGCGACAGCCCTTTTTTATACTACTATCTATTCCACATAGTCATAAGCGGCATACTACTGCCGAGGGTATGGACCTATCGGTTTGCCGTATTAGCCATAGTGCTTCCTACATCCATAGTCGGATTGAAGCACTTCGGAATACTGCCTCATTTTGCAATCTTCAGGAACGAGCCCTTATTATTTTCCGACCTATCCGTCATGGCGGCATATGGAGGAGTATTTGCGAGCACCCTGCTATTGACCGCATATTTCGTCACCTACTTATCCGACAAACTATACAAAAAGCAGGAAGAGATAAGGAGACTATACATCCTATCCGAGAAACTCCGTTCCTCCATAGTAATCAGCGACGTCATAGAGACCGTAAAAGAAGAACTGCAGGCATTATCCGGCAGCGCAAGGATCATATACATCCCCCTTAACAAAAGCAAACTCGCCCTCGTTTACACAGATACAACATCCGAACACGAACTAACAATCCCTCTTGCCGACAGAAACGCATTCACCGACACATTACTATCCTGCGAAGCCCACATACTTGAAACCAGAGTCATAAGCTCCGAATACGAAGACAAAGTGATCAAAAGCCTCATGGACAACCCGAAAGAAATAGCGGTACTGCCTGTGCGGGCGGCCTTTACCACCAAATGTTATGAATTTTTCCATTGTCCCGACGACACCGGCTGCGCCGCTTACGGCTCTGAAGACAGGAGATGCTGGCACATATCCGGCACCCACTGTCACGGCAGGATAATGAGGAACGTAACAGAGAAACTAAAAGAATGCCTTGACTGCGACATGTTCGCCCCTGTAGGCATATTCGTCCTGGACATGACCCGGAAATCCAAACTCGAACTTAGGATCGACATAGACGCCTGCATGAGACTGCTTGACGCGGCAAGCCTTGCCGTATCCAACGCAAAACTCTACGAAAAGACCCTCGAACTGTCCGAGATAGACGGACTCACCCTCATTAAAAACAGGAGGACACTGCTCAAACAACTTGGAGCCGAAACACAGAGGGCGCACCGATACAAAAAAACCTTCGGTCTGCTGATGCTGGATATAGACCACTTCAAACACTATAACGACACCAACGGACATCCTCAGGGGGACATACTTTTGAAAATGATAGCGGACATGATAAGCGAAAACCTAAGAGATACCGATACGGTGGGCAGGTACGGCGGCGAGGAATTCATAATATTGCTTCCTGAGAGCGACAAAGAAGAAGCAATCTCGATAGCGGAAAGAATAAGGAAAGCGGTAGATAACTATAAGTTTCCGAGGGCGGAAACACAGCCTAACGGGAAGATGACAGTGAGCGTAGGGGTATCCTCGTACCCTGATGACGGCGACGCGTGGGAAAAGATAATACGCTCGGCTGATGACGCCCTTTATGTGGCCAAAAATACCGGAAGGAACAGGGTTATCGCGGCAAACAGACCGGAGGCGTTGATATGATAAAACAAAGATGCAGAGCCATATTTTTAGTTATCCTCGCGGCCTTTTTTCTTATGCCGGGGCTAATCTCGTGCTCAAAATCGGACGGCAATCAGGGGACTGAAAAGGGAGATAAACAAAAGGCCGAAGAGACCGTGAACTTCGCCCTCGATGCCTTCATCGTCAACCTTAACACACCGAAGGGGACAAGCTTTTTAAAGGCGTCTCTTCAGCTCGAACTCGCAAGCGCCGCATTGGCAGAAAGGGCAAAGACAAAGACGCCGCACCTGAGGGATGCAATCGTCACTGTGCTTTCTAACAAAACGCCGGAGGAATTGATGACCGTAGAAGGGAAACAGCAGTGCAAGGATGAAATAGCGCTGATTGTAAACCAGATTTTGGGAGAAGGTTCTGTGAAAAACGTCTATTTCACGGACTTTGTGATGCAGTAGAAAGGATTTCCTTTTATCCGTTACTGCACCTTTAACAATGTAACATCCCCTTGATAATCCCGTAACAAAACAGTTGCTAATATATAAAGAAACGTCTACAATAAATCTAAAGCCATATACGGAGGCGCAGCAGCAACGATCTTGGACAGACGGTCTGAAAGATACTGCAAAAACCCCGGCCGGCCTTCGGCTTCATGCAAAAAGGTTCTCCTATCTTATTTCTTTAAGCAAAAGTTTTTCCCCGGATCAGCCGAAATTAAAATCAGCAGCCATCTAACATCAGGAGGTGCGCTTTGAAAAAAACCTTTGTCCTCGACACCAATGTCTTGATCCACGATCCCGAAAGCATATTTAAATTCGAAGAAAACAATGTCGTCATCCCGATGCCGGTTATCGAAGAACTCGACAAGCTGAAAAAGGGTCACGGCGAGATAGCTTATTCGGCAAGGCACGCGCTGAAAAACATTGACCTACTGAGAGAGCGCGGCAATATCGCCGGAGGCGTAATGCTCGAAACAGGGGGCGCCGTAACCATAGAATACATCCCGCATCTAAGCGATGCGCTTTCGCCGGACAATAAAATCATAACCACGGCACTGCGCATCCTCGAAGGCGCCAGTAAGGACAAATACAGGCCGGTCATTCTGGTATCGAAAGATACGGCCGTGAGAATAAAAGCCGAATCCACCGGGCTCTACGCGGAGGACTACAAAAACGACAAGACAGCCGTCTTTCAGCAATACGGCAATGTCCTCGGCGATGAAGACTATACAAACGGCATACTCTCTATCAGGTATAAACATTCGACGGAGGATATATACAGGATTCAGGGGGAAGATAAGCGGTCGAGAGTCAAAAGGGGCAAATCTCTCGAAAATATCATCCCTAAAAACATCGAACAGGAATGCGCCATAGACGCGCTCATCAATCCCGACATAGAGGTAGTCGCATTAACCGGCTCTGCCGGAACCGGGAAAACAGTGCTTGCGCTGGCCGCAGGAATTCACCAGACTACTAAAAAATCTCCGCTGTACGAACAGGTGCTTGTGGCGAGGCCGGTGGTTCCTATGGGCAATGACCTCGGCTATCTGCCCGGAGACATCGACGAAAAGCTTGCGCCGTGGATGCAGCCCATATTCGATAATCTGGAGGTCATAGTCAACACGCCTACGGGGCAGTTCAAGGACAATACTGCAATCTCCAAATACAAAAATTATCAGTACCTGATCGAGTCGGGCATTTTGCATGTAGAGGCCCTCACCTATATCAGGGGCAGAAGTTTGCCGAAACGTTATTTCATAATCGACGAGGCGCAGAACCTGAGGCCCCTCGATGTAAAGACCATCATCACGAGATGCGGCGAAGGCACAAAGATAGTATTCACCGGAGACCTGCACCAGATAGACACGCCGTATTTGGACGCCATGAGCAACGGCCTCGCCTATCTCATAGGCCGCTTTATCAATGAAGAAAACTTCTGCTATCTCAATCTCAAAGAAAGCGTGAGGTCGAGGCTTGCGGAACAGGGCGCACGGCTGCTCCGGAGCTTTTCAGGGGTGTCGCTTAACATTTCGAAATATATCGATAAGGAATAATGATATACATTTCATTGACAGTATCAAGCGGCTTTGTATATCCTATCACCGAGCAAAACCGTCATGAGACTCTTTCCAAAACAAATAGATTTTTTTGAGCTGTTCGACAAAGCCGCCTCGAATGTAACAAGAGGCGCATCCCTTCTCGTTTCTCTTGTGGAGAATTTCGATAATGTCGCTGCCCGTGCGAAGGAGATATATGAAGTCGAGCAGGAAGGCGACATGCTGACCCATGACATCATGAAGAAACTTCATAAAACCTTTATAACTCCGATAGACAGAGAAGACCTGTATGCCCTCGCATCGAGGCTGGACGATGTCATCGATCTTATATGGAGCGCCGTAGACAGGATGACGGTATTTAAAATAAAAGAGACGACAAAAGAAGCAATATCTATGTCAAAGGATCTCCTGACGACAACAGAGGTCATAAATAGGGCGATAGGGAAGCTTAAAGAAAAAAATTATGCGCATGTGCAGGAACTATGCATCGAGATCAACAGACTCGAAAACAAAATAGACAGGGTTTTCAGGGACGCCCTCGGCAAACTCTTCGATGAAATAAAAGACCCTATCCTCGTCATAAAATGGAAAGAGATATATGAACTCCTTGAAGACGCGTCCGACAGGTGCGAAGATGTCGCAAATATCCTCGAGGCCATAGTCCTAAAACATGCATGAATCATATTTTCTGCTCGTATGCGTAATAGTTCTCGCCGTTATCTTTGACTTCATAAACGGATTTCACGATACCGCCAATGCGATAGCCACATCGGTGTCTACGAGGGTTTTATCTCCCCGCACCGCAGTAACGATGGCCGCAATACTCAACCTTTTAGGCGCGCTGGCCGGAACCGCAGTTGCAAAGACCGTCGGCGCAGGTATTGTGGAAACCGCAAACGTAACCCAGCTTACGGTTATTTCAGCCCTGCTGTCCGCCATAATCTGGGATCTTATTACATGGTATTTTGGCCTTCCCACATCTTCGAGCCATGCCCTTATTTCGAGCATAGTCGGTGCGGCAATAGCAACGGCGGGCTTTGACGCCGTTATAAGCAAAGGCGTATATAAGGTCTTTTTCGGGCTCATATTTTCTCCTGTAATGGGCCTGCTCCTCGGATTCCTTTTGATGTTTATACTTATCAGGCTTTTCAAAAACTCCGCGCCGTCGATGGTAAACAATCTTTTCAACAGACTCCAGATCGTATCCGCATCGTATATGGCATTCAGCCACGGCAACAACGACGCGCAGAAAACCATGGGCATAATCACAATGGCGCTTGTGAGTTACTATAAGCTGCCCGACTTCCATGTGCCTAACTGGGTAATTGTCATATGCGCCGTTGCAATGGCCGCGGGCACGGCAGTAGGGGGATGGAGGATCATAAAGACGCTCGGTGTGCGTCTCGTTCATCTGAGGCCTATTCATGGATTTGCAGCCGAGACATCGGCAGCCACGATTATAGAAATTGCGTCCAGGATAGGTCTTCCGCTGTCGACAACGCATGTCATTTCATCTACCATCATGGGAGTAGGGGCATCGAAAAGACTCTCCGCCGTCAGGTGGGGAGTGGGATGGAGCATAGTAACGGCATGGATCCTTACAATACCATCTTGCGGTATCCTTGCATGGGCAATATGCAAGGCCCTCCTTAAAATAAGCTGATATGCTTTAGAGGCATATGTCTTGATTTCGCTGTAACATAATCTTAACATTCCCGTAATATTGCATTAACCGTTAATGTTGTATTCTGTATACAAATAAACTTTTTAATGGAGGTCAAAATGTTCAAAAAAGTTGTATGGGGTTTAGTAACCCTAATGGTGTCGGCAGCGGTAACGGCAGGCAGTGTTATGTCTGCCGAAAGAAAACTTATAGGGATTGACGGCTCAAGCACTGTCTATCCGATAACAGAGGCGGTGGCCGAGGAATTCCAAAAAGCAAAGAAGGGCGCGATTAAAGTAACTGTAGGCATCTCCGGTACAGGCGGAGGTTTCAAGAAATTCTGCAGGGGCGAAACGGATATATCCGATGCATCGAGACCCATCTTAGCCAAAGAAGTCGAGTTGTGCAAGCAGAACGGCATAGAGTATATCGAGCTTCCGGTGGCTTATGACGGCCTTGCCGTAATGGTGAATCCCAAAAACACATGGGCTTCTTCTATGACCGTTGCGGAGCTTAAGAAGATGTGGGAACCGGCGGCGCAGGGAAAGATAACAAAGTGGAATCAGATAAGGCCTGAATGGCCGGATGCGCCTTTAAAACTTTACGGCCCCGGTGTTGACTCCGGAACATTCGATTACTTTACAGAGGCTATCGTAGGAAAATCAAAATCGAGCAGGGGTGATTTCACATCGAGCGAGGACGATAATATCCTCGTTCAGGGAATAGCCTCCGACAAAAACGGACTCGGCTTTTTCGGATACGCATATTACGCGGAGAATCAGAAAAAGTTAAAACTTGTAGCTGTTGTAAATCCGAAAACAGGAAAAGAGGTTCTCCCATCAGAGCAGACCGTTATGGACGGCTCGTACAATCCCCTTTCAAGGCCGATCTTTATCTATGTGAACAAAAAATCCGCGTCAAAGCCGGAGGTCAAGGAGTTCGTAGAATTCTATCTCAAAAATTCAGCGCAGTTGGTCAAGCAGGTAAAGTATATACCGCTTCCTGCAAAGGCATATAAAATGGCCGAAGAAAGGTTTGCGAAAGGAAAAACAGGGACTATGTTCGACGGCCATTCAGAGGTCGGCATGAAGATAGAAGACCTGCTTAAGGTCGATGAAAAGAAGAAGTAGCCCCATGCGTAGCTTAACAGGACATAGTATTGGAGCGGAAATGCTATGCCCTGTCGCTGCCTCCTGTAATATTTTTGTAACATTGCTGTAATATTCCTGTAACAGAAAATCGGCACAATAGACCCGCCCGCATGAAACAGAAAACTTCCAAAAAAATTAAAGAATTTCTGATAGAAACGGTTTTGTTCCTGAGCGCCCTTTCATCGGTGCTTATTACCGCCGGCATTGTAATCATTTTATCTTACGAATCTTTCGGATTTTTCAAAGAGGTGCCGATAAAGGAATTTTTAACAGGAACGCAGTGGACGCCGCTCTTTGCAGAGCCGAAGTTCGGCATATTGCCTCTCGTCACAGGCACCCTGCTTACGACATTCATTGCCCTGCTCGTCTCGCTTCCACTCGGGCTCATTGCCGCAATATATCTCAGCGAATACGCGCCGCACAGGTTCAGGGAGATCGTGAAACCCGTCCTCGAACTTCTGGCCGCCGTTCCCACGGTGGTATACGGATATTTCGCGCTTCTCTTTTTAACGCCTATCCTCCAGAAATTTCTGCCTGATCTGTCCGGATTTAACGCGCTGGCTCCCGGCATAATAATGGGTATAATGATAATCCCTTACGTAAGCTCTGTAAGCGAGGACGCGATGAAGGCCGTGCCTATGCACATAAGAGAAGGTTCATACGCGATGGGCGCCACTAAACTCCAGACCGCGATCAAGGTCTTGATACCGGCAGCATTTTCAGGCATAGCGGCGGCATTTATCATGGGCATATCGAGGGCAGTAGGCGAGACGATGGTCGTTGCAATAGCTGCGGGAATGATGCCCAATTTTACCGCCAATCCTATGGAGCCGGTTCAGACCCTTACGTCTTACATCGTTCAGGTAAGCCTCGGCGACGTGCCGCACGGCACTATAGAATACAAGACTATCTTTGCGGCAGGGGTCGTCCTTTTTCTTATGACGTTGTTTTTTAATATTATCGGCTTCTGGTTCAGAAAAAAAATAAGGGAGGCGTATTAAAATGGAAGACATAAAAAAGCGCATAGCGATAAGCAAACTCTGGAATAACGCATTTCTGATAGTCGGTCTCTTATCGACCCTTATCGGTCTTGTTCTCCTGTTTGCGCTTTTTATAGACCTTTTTATAGAAGGCGCTCCGAGGCTAAGCTATAAATTTTTCGCATCCTTCCCTTCGAGATTTCCGGAACAGGCCGGAATACTGTCGGCATGGGTGGGAACGAGTCTTGTCATGCTCGTTACCGCTGCCGCCGCAATTCCGCTCGGCGTCGCGGCAGGCATATACCTTGAAGAATATGCCCGTAAAAATTGGGTGACAGGCATTATAGAAATAAATATTACAAACTTAGCGGGAGTGCCTTCCATCATTTACGGCCTGCTCGCATTGGGATTATTCGTATACTTTTTCAAGTTCGGCGAGAGCATATTGACCGGAGGGCTGGCGCTCGCGCTCCTGATACTCCCCATGATAATAATGGCAACGAGAGAGGCGATAAGGGCTATACCAAATTCGATAAGAGAGGCTTCATACGCCCTCGGAGCCACAAAATGGCAGACTGTGAAAAACCATATCATCCCTTATTCCATGGGAGGAATACTCACAGGCATAATCATAGGGCTTTCAAGGGCCATAGGAGAAACGGCGCCAATAATAACCGTAGGCGCGCTCACATTCATAGCCTTTCTGCCCGTGTCTCCTTTCAGCGCAGAATTTCCGTTCATATCATTCAAATGGCTCCTCGATCCATTCACGGTAATGCCCATCCAAATGTTCAACTGGGTATCGAGGCCGCAGGCGGAGTTTCATGTGAATGCTGCGGCGGCAGGCATTGTCCTGCTTATAATGACGTTGGTTATGAATGCGGTGGCAATCTACATAAGATATAAATTCAGAAAAAAGATAAAGTGGTAAGGAGCGTTATGTCGGAGACAACCATTCATGAAAAATTAAAGGCAGAGGTAAAAGACCTCAACTTTCATTACGGAAATGTCCATGCCCTTAAAAATATAAACCTGCCTGTAGCGGAAAAAAAGATCACGGCACTAATAGGCCCTTCGGGATGCGGCAAGACAACGCTTCTGAGGTGCTTCAACCGCATGCACGACCTCTACCCGCACAATAGATATGAGGGAGAGGTTATCCTCAATCCGGAGAATATAAATATAACAGGCAAGGACATAGATCCCATCGAGGTAAGGATGCGTATAAGCATGGTCTTTCAAAAGCCCAATCCATTCCCTAAATCCATATACGAAAACGTCGCTTACGGTCTAAGAGTCAGAGGCGTCAATAAAAAGAGCATGCTCGATGAGAAAGTTGAAGCGTCCTTACGAGGAGCGGCATTATGGAATGAGGCTAAAGACAGGCTGTACAACTCGGCATTTGATCTATCCGGAGGCCAGCAGCAGAGGTTGTGCATAGCAAGAGCGCTTGCAACAGACCCTGAGATTCTGCTGTTCGACGAGCCGACATCGGCCCTCGACCCCATATCCACTGCAAAAATAGAAGAGCTTATGTTAAGCTTGAAAAAGCAAATTACGATACTTATCGTTACGCACAACATGCAGCAGGCTGCGCGGATATCGGATTATACAGGGTTCATGATGCTCGGGGAATTGATAGAGTTCGACAAGACCGATAAAATATTTACTGCCCCCTCTGAAAAGTTGACCGAAGATTATATAACCGGGAGGTTCGGATAATGGCTATTCTCGATGCGGAACTGATGCATCTTAAGGAACTGGTTCTCAAAATGGGCGCGATGGTCGAAGGCTCGATCAGGGATTCGGTAAACTCCCTTGTGGAAAGGAACGACGAACTGGCTAAGGCCGTTATTGAGAAAGATCATCAGGTAAACGCGCTTGACGTTCAAATAGACGAGGAGTGCATCAGGCTCCTTGCGTTAATGCAGCCGATGGCGGGGGATTTGAGATTCATAACGACAGCCATGAAGATAACCACCGACCTCGAAAGGATGGGAGACAATGCGGTCAATATCGCGGAACGGGCTCTGGAACTTAATAAAGAGCCGATATTAAAGCCCTACATAGACATACCTCACATGAGCCATTTGGCTCAGGGAATGACGAGAGACGCCCTCGACGCATTCGTAAGACGGGATAAAAAACTCGCGACCGATGTGATAATGAGGGATGATGAGGTCGATGACCTGAAGTTCGGCATTTTCGAAGAACTCATCTCTTATATGGTGAAAGATCCAAACACCGTATCGCGGGCAATGAGAATAAGTTTCGTCGCACAGTATTTGGAAAGAATTGCAGACCACGCCACCAATATTGCGGAAATGGTGATATACCTTGTGGCGGGAAAGATCATACGGCACATGGCGCCGCCGAAAGAGGAAAACACATAATAATAAAATCGAGATCGTCTAAATAAAACCTAATCATCCTACAGTTGCTTTACGAATGCCTTTCCCGTCGCGCTGTAAAATATCACCTTGATGCCGTAATCGGAATGAGTAAACTCCCTCAAGATCGGGATTCCATAACCGCTCAGTATCTTCTTCGCTATTTTTACGTTGTCCTTGCCGATATCGAGATGGTCCCCGAACCCTTTAATCACCTTTCCTCCTCCGAAGATCTTAGCCTTCAGCTTATTGACGTCGATGCCGGCTTTTATAAATCCCGAGACAAGACTTTCTATAGACTCGGAGCCGCAGTATAAGGAGTTTTTTATGCCGTCCATCACATTCGGGAGCATAAAATGATTCATCCCCCCGATCCCGAGTTCCCCGTCCCACAAACATACGGACACGCAGGAACCGAGCACGGTCTCGAGCGCGGCCGGTTTTTCGGATACCACGATATCTCCGATATTTAAAATTATGCGTTTCACTGTTTTTTATACACGGTTATAAAAACAGGCTTAAATCCATTGCCGCCGAACATAGTCTCTGAATGCCCGAGGAAAAGATGCCCGTTTTCCGGCAGATGCTTATGAAACATTGTGATCACATGCTGCTTCATATCCTCATCAAAATAGATCATTACATTTCTGCAGAATATGACATCGAACTCCTTTTTAAAAGGGTATGCCCCGTCTTTAAGATTTAATCTCCTGAATTTTATTATATTCTTCAAAAAATCCCTGACTTTTATCTTCCCGACATTCTCTTCCGTGCCTCTCAAAAAATATCTGCGCACTATGCTGTCGGATGTGTCGGAAACCGCTTCATATTCATAGATCCCGTTTTTGGCGGTATCCAGCACCTTTGTGGAGATGTCTGTGGCGAGGACTTTTATATCCCAGCCGTTTGCGGCAGAATCGGTGAATCGGTGAATCGGTGAATCGGTGACTTCTCCGTGTCTCCGTGTCCCCGTTTCTCCGTGTCTGTGTCCGGCCTGCCTCAGCGCCTCGCACACAGTAATCGCTATGGAATAAGGCTCCTCTCCCGTTGAGCATCCTGCGCTCCATATCCTTATTGTCTTCTCAGAGGACTTTATTCTCAACAGTTCCGGGATAATCTTGTTCTTAAAATATTCGAAGTGATGGTTTTCCCTGAAGAAATGTGTGGTATTGGTGGAGATGCAGTTCAACATCTCCACCAGTTCGTCGCTGTCCTCTTTTACCTTTCTGTAGTATCCCCGAAAGCTATCGAGGCCTGTTTTCTTAAGCCTCCTTAAAAGCCTCGATGTAAGAAGACCCTTTTTCTGGCTGCTGAGCTTTATCCCCGCAGTTGTGTATATCAGGTTCTGAAACAACCTGAAAATCTCGTCGCTCAGAGACAAATCTCCCTCTCTAAAACTCTTCAAAGCCTCCATTTGACTTTCCTTCCGCTTCTGCAAAAGTTGCCCCCTTTCGTGAAGAGGCCGAAGCATGCGCAAAGACAGGTTGCGGCGATTTCTCTCTCCTGGTTATATCCATATGCTGCACCGCCTTCTTTGCAGGTAGATGCGCCTTTGCCTCCCTTTCGACAGCAGTTGTCTCATCGACCTTAAAGAATGAGATCAGGCTCATCAGCTCCTTTGCCTGCGCTGCCAGTTCCTCCGCAGATGCCGAGGTCTCTTCTACGAGGGCTGCATTCTGCTGCGTCATCTGGTCTATCTGGGTTACTGCCGTATTGACCTGATTTATGCCCGATGCCTGCTCCTGAGCCGATGCTGCAACTTCGTCCATCAAGTCAGCCACCTTTTTGACGCTGAGGCCTATCTCCTCGAGCTTCTTGTTCAATTCCTGCGCGAGCTGTACTCCCCTCCCTGTCTTTTCACCGCTGTCTTCTATAAGCCCTGTAATCTCTTTTGCAGACTGCGCTGTCCTCTGCGCAAGGTTCCTTATCTCTGCTGCAACAACCCCAAAACCCTTGCCGTGCTCGCCGGCCCTTGCTGCCTCGACAGCCGCATTCAATGCCAGGAGGTTAGTCTGAAATGCTATCTCCTCTATAACGTTGGATATATTGGCGATCTTTCCGGAGGATTTATTTATATCGTCCATCGCGTTTATCGTATCGCTCATCACCTTAATGCCTGTCTCTGCCGAACTCCTTGTCGCCTGTGCAAGTTTATTCGCCTCTTTTGCGTTATCCGCCGTCTGCCTGATAGATGCGGACATCTCTTCCATTGTGGAGGATGTCTCCTCTATGGAGGCGGCCTGTTCCGTTATCCTCTGTGAAAAGTTCTGGTTCGCCTCCGCTATCTGGTCTGCCGCTATCGACACCTGATTCGACGCCTCTATGGTCTGAGATGCAATCCTTTTAAGATTTTTGTTCATATTTTCCATGCCCGTCAGCATTTGACCTGTTTCGTCCTTGCTATCGGCATTTATTTTTGCGCTTAGATGCCCTTCGGCTATTTGATTGGCAACACCTACTGCCACACCCAAAGGACGGGTGATGCTGCGGGTAACGAAAAGGGCTGTCATGCCGGCGAAAACAAAGGCAATAATCGCAAATATCCCGATAAGATTACGGGCATTCTGATACGTTTGTTTTGCCTCTTTAGCCGACTCTTCCATTAACGAGTTCTGATAGCCTATAAGACTCTCTACGGCTTTCATGTAAGACATCTGCACCTGCCTGAGGGCGGTAACCAAACGGGTTTTTGCTTCATCTTTTTTGCCGTCCCCGATTAATTTCATGACAGCTTCTTGTTCGGCTATATAGGCGCTCCTTCCATCGGCAACGGCTTTCAATAATTCTTTGCCTTTATTGGATTGAATAACCTTAGCAACTTTATCGAGGGTTTCACCGATTTTCTTCCTGCTTTCGAGTATGCGGTCCATTTCTTTCTGAATATCCTCTTTCCTGTCCATGATAAGTATATTGCGTACAGATCGGGCGATCAGGTTAACATTGTTGATTATCTCACTCCCCATCACTACTTTCGGGTATCGATCATGCACGATAACATCCAACTGCTTATCTATGGATGCAAGCCTCGTAACCCCTGTAAAGGCAATGACCAGCATCAGTACGATAAGCAGGCCGAAGCTGATCCCTAAGCGGGTTCCTATTTTCATATTTTTAAACATCGACATATTCCCCTCCTTTTAATTCGTTCATTGTTAATAGTTCATTGTTCATCGACTATAAACTATGAGCTATGAACTGACTTGTTCGCTTGCCGTTAACTGTTCACTGATTATTAGTGTCTCCTCCTCCGTGAGCACCTTATCGATGTCCAGTATAAGCACCAGCCTGTCTTCTATCTTCCCCATCCCCTTGATAAAATCGGTCTTTACCTTAGCTCCGAAAGAAGGCGCGGCTGAGATCGCCTCATCGGACATGTGCAGGACATCCGATACGGAATCCACTATTAGCCCCATTACTCCTCCTGAAAATTCCGTAACAATAACGCATGTGTGTTTTTTATATCCTTCTGCGCCCATGCCGAATTTCAGTTTGAGGTCAACAACGGGTATTATGTTTCCTCTAAGGTTTATCACGCCTTTAAAAAATCCGGGAAGATGCGGCACATGCGTAATGCTTGCCATCTCTATAATCTCCTGCACATTGAGGGCATCGACCGCATACTCTTCATTATTCAGACCGAAGGTCACGTACTGTTGTCCTTCTACAACCTGTCCAAAACTTGTTGCCGCCAACGCATCCATAAAGACCTCCTTTCTTTTTGACTTAATGCTTCGCCATTTCTACGATGCCCGGCACATCGAGCACCAGCGCCACTTTGCCGTCTCCTAAAATGGTTCCGCCCGCTATATCGCTTATCTGCGGCATAGCCCTGCCTAAGTTTTTTATAACCACCTGCTGTTCTCCTAAAAGCTCGTCGGCAAGAAGGCTGTATTTTGTGCCCTCATGCCTCGTAACCACCACAATCGCCTCCCACGGGTCTTTTTTCCACGGGGTTATGCCTAAAATCTCATGCAGCCTCAGAAGTGGAATATATTCGCCCCTCACATCCACCACTTCTCCTTTCTCGCCGAGCGTCTTTACGTCATCACGACGCGGCCTGAGAGATTCCACAACGGATGTTATAGGTATTACAAAAACCTCTTCGCCTACGAGCACCGTAAGGCCGTCTATAATGGCGAGCGTGAGCGGAAGTTTAATGGACATGGTAGCGCCTGCATTCTCTTTTGTTTTGATGTAAACCTTGCCGTTAAGGGACTCTATATTTCTCTTCACAACATCCATTCCAACTCCCCTGCCTGATACGTCGGTTACGGCGTCGGCAGTTGAAAAGCCGGGCATGAATATAAGATTGTAAATCTGATCGTCGGCAAGGCCGTGCGCATTCGCTATAATCCCTTTGGAGACGGCTTTTTCGAGTATCTTTTCCTTATTAAGCCCCCTTCCATCATCCTCCACATCTATGTAAACGGAGTCGCCCATCTGGTAAGCGCTCAGATGAATCGTCCCTTTTTCGGGTTTTCCTTTATTCAGCCGTTCTTGAGGCGTTTCGATCCCGTGGTCTATGGCATTGCGGATAAGATGCACCAGCGGATCGGTTATCTTTTCTAACATGCCTTTATCGAGCTCCGTATCTTCGCCAGTTATGATGAGATCTATCGCCTTGTTCTTGGATTCCGAAAGCTCTCGCACGAGCCTCATGAAACGCTGAAACACCTCTCCTACGGGCAGCATGCGCAGAGACATGGCGCTTTCCTGAATATCCTTTCCTATCCGCTGGAGCTGGGAAAAGAGCGCCTCCATATTTTGCGCTGAATTATGCGTCATGAGCGATCCGTTTTTGCCGTTGCCCCCATTATCCGTTACCGGCAACCAATTGCCGCCTTGGAGGGCCTGCTGAAACATAGAGTGTATTATTACCATCTCTCCGACGATGTTTATGAGGTGATCGAGTTTGCCGAGATCGACCCTGATGGTGGACGAAACCGATTTTTTAACGGAATCCGTCTTAATGTTTCTCTGTTTCTGCAGCACCCTCTCCACATCGACAGGAGAAACTTTGCCCTGTTCGACAAGTATCTCGCCCAATCTTTTCTGGCTTTTCTGGCTTTTCAAGGCGTCCTCCACATCTTCTGCCTTTACAACGCCTTCATCTATAAGCATCTTGCCTATAAAAGGCACGCCTTTCCCCGGGGTTGCTGCAGGGAATATCTTTATCTCGCTTCCTTCCTCGACAAATTCGAAAACCTTTCTTATATCGGCCTCATCCCTGTTAGTTTTAAGAACAATATCCCATCTCAGGTAAAGGTTTTCGGGGTCTAATTCCGACAGCGCGGGAACCGTATCGGCATTCGCCGTTATCTGCGCAACCTCTCCTATACCCTTAAGGTCTTCTATTATCATTGCGGGATCTATTCCCCTTTTGAAAAGGTCGGGAGAAGGGATGAAGATAATCTTGAATATTTTGAGTTCGGAGTTTTGAGTTTGGAGTTCTGAACTTTTCTCTGTTTTTATCTCTTGACTCTTGACTCCTGACCCTTGACCCTGCTTTATTTCTTCCATCCGTTTCATCAGCCCCTCGCACCTGCCGAAGTCGAATCCCGTTTCAGATGCAACCGCGCCTACCATTTCCTTTATCATGTCGGTTGCCTCGAGGAGAACATTAATTAACTCCTTTCCCGGAGTGATTTTATCCTCCCGCACCATATCGAGAATCTCTTCCATTCCGTGCGTGAATTTTGAAATGTCCGTCAGACCTATAGAGCCGCTGGAGCCTTTGATGGTGTGGGCTGCTCTGAAAATGGTATTGATAAGCTCTTTGTCGTCGGGGGACTTTTCGATCCGCAGAAGCCCGTCCTCGAGATCCACAATCCTCTCCATCGCCTCATCCACAAAAATTCCGTACAGCTTTTTAAAGTCGACCATCTGCATCCCCCGCTATATTTCAAATACGGCTTTTATACGCCTCGATCTGCTGTATCAGTTTCTCGCATACCGAAGGCTCCAATTGCCTATTTAAAGCTGCGGCCTCGACCAGCTCCCACATCGCGTCGCCTGCCTGAAGCAGCACATCCACTAATCCCTTATCAACGGTTATTTCCCCGTCGCGCACCAGCAAGAGCAGGTCTTCCACCGAATGGGCGTATCTGTAAATGCAATCCAGCCCTACCGTCCCGCTCGAGCTTTTGAGGTTATGGGCTATCCTGAATATGTGATTTATCGTTTCCTTCTCGGAAGGGTTCTTCTCGAGACTCAACAGCCCGTTCTCGAACTCTATCAGCCATTCCCTCGCATTATCCACGAAGGTGTTATAAAGCCTGCCGTACAGGCCCGGGTAGAGATGCATATTATCCACATTCATCACTATACCGTTGCATCGGCATCGACTGCCCTAAACGAATCATCGACCGCAATGTCCCCTTTGCCGTTCACAAAGTCGATAAAACCGTTACATCCTATTAATTCCATCGTCTTTTTAAAAATCTCCGGACAGGCCCCCGTCAATGTCAGGCATTTTTTTAACCTATCCGATTTCCGGCGCGTCATGGAAAAAAGCCGAAGGCAATGCCCGTCTATCTCGGTCACCTTTTCGAAATTAACCACTACATGTTCCGCATTATCGAGGGACACCATTAACGCCTCCTTAAGCCCCCCTGCATGCTCGGCGGTAAGCTCACCGTCAAAGGTCAAGACGCCGAAATCCCCCGATTTTTCGAATCTGAAATTCAACATCTTCCGACTCCTTTCATCTTGCAAATTTTTTGACCACGTCGATAAGCTGCTCGGGCGTAAAAGGCTTCACGATCCATCCGCTTGCGCCCGCCTGCTTGCCCTCCTGTTTCTTGGATTCCTGAGACTCCGTAGTCAGCATAACGACCGGCGTAAACCTGTATCCTGATGAATTACGGAACTGCTTTATGAATTCGATCCCGTCCATTTCAGGCATATTGAGATCTGTCAACACCATCTCTATCTTCGTGCCGTTCAATTTGCTCAGCGCATCCCTGCCGTTGACGGCGTCTATGACCTCGTAGCCTGCGTCCTTAAGGGCAAAAGAAACCAACTGCCTCATGGACGCCGAATCATCGACTATAAGCACTGTCTTTGACATTGCCGACACCTCCTTTTTTATTGCTCCATCGCTCCATTGCTTCCATCCTCCGATCTCATTGCCCTTCTGAATATGGTTCCGTATATCGGGCACGCCTTGAAATCCTTTCTCGAACAATAGCTCTCTCTTTCCCTTATGCTCGGAACGTACGGTGTTTCGTATGCCGTGCACACGCCTACATAAACGTCATTATGAAACGGACATCCCATCCAACCTCCCGCTACTTAAAAATCAGGACATTGCTTCTCTCGGCGGCGGCTGAAGAATCCTGATTCGCGCCGTAACCGAGCGCCTCACGCATCACCTTTCTTTCCGATTCCATCGTATACATATGCTCAAGCCACGCTTTGCTGCCGTTGCCTTCCCACGCATGAATTTTTTCGCTCATGGTTTTTGCCTTTTGTATCGACTCTTCCAATTCCGCCTTAAATGTCATAAGCGGCTCTATAACATGCTCTATGCGCTGGCGCGTTATGTCCTGAAATTGCATCGATACGACTATGCTGCTTATGTCTTTGGCGAGGGATGCTGTTTCCTCGCCGAGGTCGTCGAGTTTTTTCTTTACCTCATTCATCTCCCCGTCGATCTTTCTCAGCGTGTCCTCAACAACCATTTCCGCGTCTGCAGACGTTTTACCGCTTTTGGAAACGCTCTTTTCGGTCTTCGCGTAAATGCCCTCGATATCGGCGCCGACCTTAGTGATCAGCTTCTTTATCTCATCCGCCGCCGTGTTGGACCTCTCCGACAATTTCCTTACCTCATCCGCCACGATCGAAAACCCTCTTCCGTGCTCACCCGCCCGCGCGGCCTCGATGGCCGCGTTAAGCGCCAGCAGATTGGTCTGATCCGCTATATACTCTATCTCTGTCACTATCTTTTTAATGCTTTCCGCGGCTTCCATTATCGTCTCCATGTCCCGGAGGGTCTGCCGCTCGGCATCGCTTATACGTCTGAGGTTTTCGATAACGTCCGATAATGTCTTCTTGCTTAAAGCAAGCGTGGAATCTTCGCTGCCCGCGCCCGCGAAACCGCCGAATGCGCCGGATGCCTTTGCCGCCTGTCCCCGCGCCCTCTCTACGATGCTCATAAATCTGCCTCCAATATCCAGCGCCGCGGATTCGGTCTGCTGTGTCACTTCCGCAAGCTGTCCGGTCAAAACCGGAATAAGCTGCACCTTTTCATGGAGCAGTTTTGCGATGGGTCCCATCGAAGTCTCTATCTCCGAAAGCCGGCGTTTTTCAGCCTCTGCCCGCTCTCCATTAAGGCGTTCGCCCCTCCGCCTTACTAATAAGAAAGCGACCAGCACGGCGCATGCATTAACAGCCGCTGCTGCTGCAATTCTGACGGTTCCATCGCTTATCAGGGAAGGCGCGGTAACGAGCAGCAGTATTGAGGCTATACCTGCGTAGAGCAGCCACCGTTTTTCTTTTCTGTCCGGTTGCGCTTTAGCCGCCGTCATAGCTGAAGACCTATAAACGACATCATTTCGTTTATCTTCCCTGAACTCCTGATAATCAAGTTTTTGCCGCTCGCCTCGCACTCTTTCTTGGTCGCGATAAGCATCTGAATCGCCGCGACATCCACCTTATTAACGCCGCTGATATCCACCGTAAGTTCGTCGTACCTCATAAGCTCGCCCCACAAACTGCGGGCATTGTTCAAAAGATCGTCGATGGTCAACTCATCCTTAAATGTTATGCATTTCGACATGATAAAACCTCCTTTTTTACTTCACCGCTACTGCCCTGCTCCATCTATTAGTATGGGTTGCATGAAGATATTTGCCGCTCTTTTGATGCATCCGCTTGGCGTTAGCCATCGCTGTCTTTTGCCTTTTTGTCTCGCATACCATACTATTAACCATCTTGTTCACCAGATTAAGCAGCGTAATCTGAGCCGGCAAATCAATATCCGCCGTCTCAGCACACATCCTGAAACCCTCTCCCTTGAAAAACCTTATACATTCGTTCCTCTCGGCATCATCGGATAAATCATCCATCGCCTGCGCTATTACTGCTCCGGCAAGACGTTTAATACCCATGACTCAGCCTCCTGTTATTTTTCTTCATACGGCAATCATGCAGTCCTTTTGCCATAGGCAGTTCATCTGACTGCACATAGCGGGATCCATTGTTGCAAAGCACTCCGGGTTGCCCTCTGCTCTCTGGATCGCCCTGATCATCTCTGTCTTGTCCATGCCTTTCATCAGCATTACGCCCATCGACATTGCCATAGCCTTAATCTCCTGCATTTTCATAACATCACCTCCTACCAAAAATCTTCGTATTACTACTTGCTCCTGTTGATTTCTACGCATAAAATATTTATGGTTTTGTAGAATCATACAGCGGCCCTTCATCAGTGCATTGAGCGCTCCGCCCCTGATCATGAGGCGCGCAGACCTTGACTGTGCCTGTGCATTCTCCTCCTTTACCGTCAGAAGCGATAAAACTGACATGATACATACGGCCATTGCCTTTACCGGACCGCTCTGAACGAACCTGCAACGGCTGTAATATGCCGTCAGGGCTTGTATCTCCGTCTCCAAGTCCATTGACCGGTTCATCCTGCCGTATGCCTGTTGCCTGAATGTTTACCCGGTCATCGTCAGGGTCTGTAACTCCTGTTATCGATATTGTTCTGAATTTGTGGTTCGGTGGCCATAGGGTATCAGGAGTCGCTTTTGCTTTGGAACAATCAGGGGGTCTATTGCCTGTGGATTCTACAAATCCATACATTTGAATAATTAATGTCTTGCAATTATTTTTCTCATTGAGTTCTGCAATCTCATTGTCAGCATCAGCGC
Organism: Nitrospirota bacterium; assembly: GCA_016212685.1. GTDB lineage: Bacteria > Nitrospirota > Thermodesulfovibrionia > Thermodesulfovibrionales > Dissulfurispiraceae > GWB2-47-37. Next base: position 6,404 of record JACREW010000228.1, on the reverse strand, counting down.
ACCCAAAGAGCCAGTATAATCCCGGCTCTAAATTCTGAGGCACTGGAATTCCCATTTGATATTCGCTGAATTCATCGACATTCAATGCCGGCACAACTCTCTCACCTAATACATAGTCTCCAGCATCCAGTTGTTGGTCTTTTGATAGGTAGTATCGTGTTTTACTTGGCGGTGACGGCACTGTGCCGATGTTTACGGTTGATTCTTCAAGAGGGATTGCAGGACGGGCAAAGGGTATTTTAATTGCCGGCGGAAAGAGGTTTCTCAACAGCAGGTCAGGCCCTCCTTCCCATGTAACATACGCCGGGGCGCTTTTCCCATCCACGTTATCCATATAAATGGGACCATTGGATGCCTCCATTTCTGTAAGTATAATCTTATCCGTCCCGACTTTAGTTCCTTTATAGCTGAAGCTCCATTTCCCCTGATTGTCGGAGCTGCCGTACCATTCAGCGCCTATGTGAGGCCCGGAGACAATCATTGCCCTCAGCGGATACCCTGAGAGAGGCTGTGTCCCTCGCGTTACTTTAACCTGTGTTTCATGAGTTTCGTTGAGCGAATGCGCGGCGCTGAGAGGCGACATCTCTATTGCTACAGGAATATAACCAATAATTCTGTCGTAGAGGTATTTGGCGTTGTAATATAGCAATCCCTCTGCTTCGGCAGTTCTCTGTGCAGGTGTGCTGTTTTTCACAAGCTGCATAAACTGCTGAAGCAGCGGCTGGGCATCGACATAAATTTCCTGCTGCAATGCCTGATTAATCTGTGTGAGCAATCCACTTAACTGCTGTGTAAGGTTTGCATCTTTAAGCCATCCAAGGGTGACCGACTGATTTACATAGTCCTGAATTTGTTGGTTGAATTTAACAGGGATAAAAGCTGCTGGCGGCGCTGTTGGTCCTATGGTTTTAGTTAAATAGCCAAGGCTTTCCTGCTTGCGCCGTTTCTCTTCCATTATTTCATCAGTGTCGTCCTCGCTTGTGCGCCAATCGTCTGGCAATAAGCCGGCAAAGTTCAGATCACCAATTCTGGGACGTGCCACAATATTTCTAATACCAGGCAAGCCATAACTGATGAGACTGAATTCACCGAGTGTTTGACCCGGCATCATGGGTGGCACTGTCTCGCGCCAGCGAGCCCAATAGGCTGCTGCAAGAGATTCTAATAAAGTAACACCTATATCACGTTCAAATCCGAGCCCATAAGCATCCCATCCAGGTACGGAAAGGGAAACAAAAGGTATGATACGAATGCCATCAAGTTCGGCAAGTGTAATTTGTGATCTGCGGGGTTTTTTATAGCCTAAAGGCAATGAAGGCCACTCAGACAAACTCGCTCCATCAGGAGGCACTGCAATGTCAAGAGCGACTTCGCTAATGCCCAGTGTATTTTCCGGTGGATTGGTTACTGTGTAGTAATAGCTAAATATCCCTATAGTCTCATCAAAAGTCATCCATGCTTGAATTTTTACATTTTGTAGGGGGGGTGGCGGTGTAATTTGGGCATGAGCAAGTCCTGCAATAAATAGCAATGAAATGCAAATGCTTAATAGTATATATCTCTTTATCATAAATGCCTCCGAGTTTATTTTTTCTTCTTTTTTGCTGGACGAAGATGACCGGGGTCATTTTCTAAAGGTTCTAGTTCACACTCTTTCTCGGCAAGTCTCCGCAAACTTGTTTTTTCCCATGCTGGATCATAAGTCCCGCCTGTAGGTCTTGGTCCACATATCCCGTTTATAGGAACACTTTTGGCAGATATGTCTATATCCGTTCCACGACGATGGGTTTTATGGGGTGTAGACCAATCCTGATTTACATCTAAAAGCCCTCCCTTTGGAAGACTCATATCCGATATCACAAGAGGTGTGCCGCATTCCTCATACCAGTATTGGCCAAGACGCCACAGTCTGCGATATAAAGATTCCTCACCCCAATGCACCTGTGGATGGGCAGGCCAGTTGTACGGATTATCCACAACAGGTTCAGGACAATCGGCTGTTTTGCCGCAACGAACATAACCATCCCATTGCTCTGACGGCGGCTCAGTGCCGGAATCCCACGGAGGCGGCACTGCCGGCAGCGGCAAGGGCGCGGGCATTTCAAAGAAACCTTCGTGCCCTACTTCCATAATTGCATATGCAGTACAGGTCTGCCTGCTCTCACATGGCGGTGATACAAAATAATATCCTGATGGAGGGCGGCTCGAAAAATTTTTGACCTGCACATTTCCTGACAAGACGCCTGCATGATAGGTATAACTATATTCAGGATTTTGTGGGGTTGTTACATGCTCCGGTAACTGGGTAGCTTGGGTTTGCTGCCATGGATCGGTTAACCCGCCGAGCACTGTAACTTTTTTGCTTTCCGGCAGGTCATTGCGTGAGGCTGGCGTATGATATGCATCAATATGTCCACACTGGATGTTTGGTCCTGGTTGTGGACAATCCTCAGCCTCTCCTCTTATGGATATTCTGAATGGGCAGGCTAACTTTTCTCCTGTAATTATATCAACACAAGAAGAATAAAATTTCCATTCAGGTTTTATGCCTCTTATCGGGTCTTGCGGTTCGATTGAATTGTTGCCGGTGAAGATTTCAGGATGTACTTGCTGTGTAATTAAAAAAATAAAAGTAAGCGACAGCAAAAAACTTAGACTAAAACGCTTTTTCATATTCATCATCATTACACCCATCGATATTGCCATAGCCTTTATCTCGCGCATTTTCTAGGATCACCTCCGAAAACTGCAAAACTCTAAATTGTGAACAAATCGTAAACAACCTGTGGATAAATTATGAATAAAAGACAAGCAAGAGAAATGCCAAAATACTATCGCATTGATTTACAAAAGAATTAATTGAATGTCTTAATAGCAATTATGGAATAAATTCCATGCTTTTTTTAGACGGTTATATGGACAAAAATCTCAAAAAGGCTAAGATGCAATCAGTTAAAGACATTCCTTCAAACTATGGAAATCATTCCATAGTAAGAGGTAATGTCCCATAATCCAGCGATAAACTTGCAATCAATTGAAAAACTGTCACCCTGAGCCTTCGGCGTGAGCAATGTCAGGCTGAGCCTGTCGAAGCCTCAGTCGAACGCTTGTCAAAGGGTGAATCGCCTCTCATGGTTCGACAAAGCTTGCCCTGAGTGCTGCCATCCTTCGGCAGGCTCAGGATGACATATACCGAAGGGCTCACCATGACAATGTGCGATTTTTATCGCTGGATTTGGGAAATTACATAATTCCGTATTCTTTTATCTTTGTAAGGAGGGTCTTGTAATCTATCTGGAGCATGGATGCCGCTTTTGTCTTATTGCCCTTTGTCAGGGCGAGCGCCTGTTTTATGGCTTTTCTCTCGACATCTCTTACAGCAATAGCCGACAGCTCTTTAAGGGGCATCAGGGGCGTAGCGCTTGTTGCTTCGCATTTGTCGCCTATTAAAAACTCCACATGTTCGGGTTTTATCATATCGCCGCTGGAAAGCAGCACCGCCTTTCTGATCACATTCTTCAGTTCCCGCACATTGCCGGGCCACGGGTATCTCATTAAAAGATCTAACGCATCATCGGCAATGCCGTGAATCTGTTTATTCATTTCGGCAGCGGCCTCCCTTAAAAACCTCTGGGAAAAAAACGGTATGTCGTCACCGCGCTCCCGTAATGGAGGAAGCGTAATTATGAACTCGCCAAGCCTAAAAAAAAGGTCCTCCCTGAATTTTTTCTGTGCTACAGCCTCTCTTATATTGATATTGGTTGCGGCAATGATGCGGATATTTATATCTACAGGCCCGGCGCCGCCGAGAGGAAATATCTTTTTTTCCTCAACGGCTCTCAGCAGCTTACCCTGAATATGCGGGGGGATGTTCTGAATCTCATCTATGAGCATCGTCCCTCTGTCGGCGGTCTTAAAGAATCCGTTTTTGTTCTTTTCCGCGCCTGTAAAAGCTCCCTTTTCATACCCGAAAAGTTCGCTTTCCACAAGGGTCTCCGGCATGGTTGCCATGTCAACATTGATAAAAGGCTCTTTTGCCCTTTTGCTGAGATTATGTATTGTGCGGGCGACGGTAGTCTTTCCGGTTCCCGTTTCTCCCTGAATTATCAACGAGAAATCGCTCCACGCGACCTGATGTATTTGTTTGATAACTTTTTTTATAATATCGCTTCTGCCCAAAAGCCATTCGAGGGATGTCTCAAAGGCAACATTCAGGCTCTCCACCTTCCATTTTAATTCGAGCTTCTCTATCGCCCTTTGCATAGTGAATATAAGCCTGTCGAACTTGGGAGGTTTGACGATAAAATCATAGGCGCCCATTTTTATCGCTTCTACCGCGGTCTCTACATCTCCGTGCGCGGTGATAAGAATAACAGGCACATCGGCGTCTATTTTTTTAAGTCCCTGCATTGTCTCTATTCCGTCCATATCTGGCATTTTGAGGTCCAGCAGTACTGCGGAAGGCCTGTCATTCTTAAATACCTCTATAGCTTTTTTACCGCCCGCAACTGCGGTCACGAAAAAGCCGGCCTCTTCAAGGAATTCCGTAAGAGTAACCCGCAATATCTGCTGGTCATCTACTACGAGCACATTACTCATCTTTCTTGTCCCATCCTTTTATTATGTTGCTCAGCTTCTTGCTCCACCACTCCATCATTTCTTTGTCTTCTTTGTAAAATCTACCTGTATAACATTTTTAGATTTCTGGCCTTTGCCCTTTCCAGCATGACCCTTGATGTCGTTAGAAAGGCGTGCTTCCCTAAGGGGGTTGACCCTTGCCCCCTGCCCCTTAATCGCCTCTTTTTGAAAGCCTGCTGCCGCCGGCTGCGGGGATACTGTAAACTGGGTATTCAGTTCCGGGGAATATACCGCTGTTATGGCATCCGCCGGAACAAAACACTTCTGAGGCGATGTGCCGAAGACCAGTGTGGCGGTTATGCCGTAATCGTCCCATAAAAAATTCATCCTCGGATTAAACACGAGAATAATGCCGTTCTCTTTTTCCTCGGCCGTGAATCCCCTGTTGCCAAGAATAACATCGTCGGAATATCTGACAAGGACAAAGGCCCTTCCCGCTAAATTCAGGAGTTCGAAAAATATGTGTTTCTTAAGGTTGTTTAAACCGGCATCCATCACCGCTCCCTCGACAAAAAAGACATACTAATCAAAGTATATCACATGACGGGCTTTATCACTATGTGGAAAATAGAGGCTGTATTTTCGGGGGGGAAGATAATACATTGAACTTTTAATGTATTGTTAATCACCTCTTCTTTCTCATATAAATAATCCAAAGGCCAAGGCATGTCATTGCCGCGCTCAATATCTGCCCCATCGTGATAAAACCTAAGATATAACCTATCTGGACATCGGGTTCCCTGAAAAATTCCACGAAGAACCTGAATGCTCCGTAAAGGATAAGAAAAACCGAGGAGAGCGCGCCTGTTCTAAAACCTTTATCCTTCAATGCCCAGAGCACTGTGAAAAGGACGATGCCCTCTAAAAAAAATTCGTAAAGCTGGGACGGATGGCGCGGGAACGGGCCGCCTCCGGGGAATATCATAGCCCACGGCGCGTCCGTAACCCTCCCGTAGAGTTCTCCGTTTATGAAGTTGCCGAGCCTTCCAAGGCCGATGCCGATAGGCGCAGCAGCAATAATGAGGTCTGCGACCTGCCATGCGTCTATTTTGAATTTCCTGCAAAACAAAACACCCGCTATAACGCTTCCGATCATGCCTCCGTGAAACGACATTCCCCCCTGCCATACCGCAAAGACTTCGAGCGGGTGCCCGATATAATATGGGAGATTATAAAAAACCACATATCCGAGCCGCGCGCCGAGCAGAAGGCCGAAAATCAGATATGAATAAAGGGACTCGACGAAATCCTTGCTGAGATTAAGTCCTTTTTTATTTATCTGATACCTGACCAGAAGATATGATACCGCAAAGCCAATGAGATACATCATGCCGTACCACCTTACGGCAACAGGGCCTATGCGTATAATCTCAGGGCTTATATCGGGATATGGGATCATTTTTTCTCCGCTTTTTTATAAAGCTTTTTATTATAACTCAAAGAAATAAAAAGGGGACTGATAATCGATCAGTCCCCTTTTTATTTTTGCATTATTCTACAGTCTACTTATGATAAGCCTCTCCTGCTTTCATTACATTCTCATACCTGCTGTGCTCTTTTTCGTACACCGCCTTCTTCTTAACAGGTGGAATGGAAAAGTCTCCCTTTACCTCCCACTTATCCTTCAGATAATACCATGGCGCAAAACTGGATATCTTCCAGCCCTCTTTGACCTTTATTTCGCTCGTTGCCTGCATATCCTTTATGAACAGGCCATTCTTGTTTGCCGCTACAGTGTGTTTTCCTTCAAAAGGCTCAGAGCCCTG
>JACREW010000227.1 GCA_016212685.1 Nitrospirota bacterium | reverse complement strand
TTTCACTAAAATCCAATTCCAATTTGTCAAACGGAGCCCTATTTATAAATATTGCTTTTTCTAAATATATTTTCATTATTCTATCTCCCTCACCATAACCTCATTCCCTCGGTGGTCAATGACTTTGACGGCGATGCGTTTTTCTTTGCCTATTTTGAATGGAAGGGAACGGTTGCCAGCGAAAAATTCAAGATGCGGATCATATTCATATTTTTTAGGCTTCGGCTTGGTCGTATCGTAAGAGGCAATGCCCACAGGCACGGCATTTTTGCGTTTGTCCGTTTCATGCCGATATACTTCAATATTGTTATTGACAGAACTCTTAGCCTTTTTCCCCTTTGCCATGCTGCTCCTTGTTGTATATAAGGATTGTCATAATTATAGATTATTTTTCAGTGAAAATGTTTCCCTTTTAGCCGTTTTGCATCAGCCTCGCTCATGCCGTTATTTTGCTTATCTCGGACGCTTTTTCGAGGGTTTCCTTTATTTCGGGTTCGAGGGTTTCGAGTTCTTTTATGGCGCTGACGACCTCTTTATTGGCATAGATATTCTTTTCTTTTCCCCTATGTTCATAAACCTCTTCGCCGATCTTTCGCATCAGTTCGTCTTTTCGTTTTTTCAACTCCTCGGATTTATACAGCAGTTTGAACACGGTGATCTCAACCCTTATCCTCTCTGAGAGCAGTGAGGCGAACCACTTAATTTTTCCGATGCCTTCATCGAAATCCTTTTTGATTTTTGCGTACATAAAATCCCCCTTTTACGCTGTCTTGAACATCTCAAGTCTTTCTCCCCAGAAATCTCCCATAGCCTTCCTGAGTTCCGGATATCCGCTCAGAGCCGCGTCCCTCTCTATGAGGGCAAATGCCTCTTTGCGGGCAATCTCCAGTATTTTAACATCCCTGAGAAGATTTGCAACTTTTAAATCGGGCATACCCGATTGTCTCGTTCCGAAAAATTCTCCGGGGCCTCTAATGCTCAGGTCTTCTTCCGCTATCCTGAATCCGTCGGTTGTTTCAACCATCACGTCAAGCCTTTTCCTTGCATCGTCGCTTCCGCCGTAACTTAAAAGGATGCAGTAAGACTGCCCGCTTCCCCTACCGACCCTTCCGCGCAACTGGTGGAGCTGGGACAGGCCGAATCTCTCGGCATGTATTATAACCATCACCGCGGCATTAGGCACGTCCACGCCTACTTCTATAACCGTTGTCGAAACGAGTATATGAATACCCCCTTCTTTGAATTCCCTCATGACATCTTCTCTTTCGGCAGGTTTCATCCTTCCGTGGATCAATCCTATTTTGAAATTGGGGAACATCTTTTGCAGAGCCTCGGCTCCTGTGATTGCCGATTTAAGGTCGGTCTTTTCGGATTCTTCGATCAGCGGATACACCACATACGCCTGCCTCCCCTTTTTAATCTCTTCTTCCATCAGCGCGTATATGCGGCTCTTATTTTTCTCGTAAAAAAGCCTTGTGATAACCGGATTTCTGTTCGGGGGAAGTTCATCGATAACGGAATAATCGAGGTCGCCATAAAGCGTGAGCGCAAGGGTTCTCGGTATAGGGGTCGCGGTCATTATCAGCGTGTCCGGATTTGTCCCTTTTTTTCTTAATGTCGCCCTTTGCATGACTCCGAACCTGTGCTGTTCGTCGATGACTATCAGCCCGAGCTTTTTAAACGATACGCCTTCCTGGATCAGGGCGTGAGTGCCTATAACAATGTCGGCGTCTCCCGAAGCGATCATCCCGGCCTCTTTGTTTTTCTTGCTTCCGGTGAGGAGATGGATTTTTAATCCGAGGTCTTCGACAAGCCTGTGCATATTAAGGTAGTGCTGTTCGGCAAGTATCTCTGTAGGCGCCATCAATGCAGCCTGATAACCGCATTCAACGGCGGTAAGCATCGACATGAGGGCTACTATTGTTTTCCCGCAGCCTACGTCTCCCTGAATGAGCCTGTTCATGGGCGCAGGCGACCTCATATCGTTTATTATGTCATTGAATACCCTTTCCTGCGCTGCTGTGAGCTTAAACGGCAGCTTGGCGAGCAGCCTGTTTATGAGTTTGCCGCCGGGCGAAAAGGAGATGCCTTTTTCTGTTGTCTCTCTTTTTTTAATCGCGGCAAGCCCCAGTTGCATCGTGAAAATCTCGTCAAAGGAAAGCCGCCGGTGATAAGGACTTGTTCCGCTGTTTAGATCATTAAGGGATGACGAGGAATACGGGAAGTGGATATTCCGCAGGCTTTCCTGAATGTCCGGCAGGCCGTATTCCTTTATGATCTCCTGAGGAATAAAGTCAGATACGGCGGGCGTCGAATTGCCGGCAACCGCATACATAATACCGCGCAGATTCTTCTGGCTCAGCCCTTCGGTTAAGCGGTAAATGGGCACTATTCTTCCGGTATGGATACAAGAGGCTGAAGGCTGAGGGCTAAGGGCTGAAGGATTGGATTCCTCATCGTCATTATCGTCGAGTATCTCATACTCGGGGTTAACGATTTCAAATCCTGACCCCCAGTAGTTGACTTTTACCGTTCCGTAGAGCACGACTTGCTGCCCTGTTTTAAATACGTTTTTGAGGTAGACCTGATTGAACCACTTTGCCTTGAGCGCGCCGCTTCCGTCCGTTATCACCGCCTCGAATATCTTTAATCGCGGCCTTTTATTTGTAGGCGTGACGACGTCGGTTTTTATGATTTTGCCCTGAACTGTCTGTATTTCTTCGGGACAGAGGAGCGCTATTTTTTTGATCGCGCTTCTGTCTTCATATCTGTAAGGGAGGTAGAAAAGGGCGTCCCTGACCGTCTTTATGCCGAGCCGGGCAAGAAGCCGCGCCCGCTGAGGCCCGACGCCCTTTACATACTGAATGGGAGATGATAAATCATTTTGGTTCTTCACTCTTCAACTCATTTTTCTTTAATGCCTCATCCAATGTTCTATCGGCCTCTTCCAGCTTGAGTTTCGAGTATTCGGATTCGCTTATGATATCTATCTCCCAGCCGGTCAGCTTTGTCGCGAGTTTTATGTTCTGCCCGCGCTTCCCTATCGCGAGAGAAAGCTGCTGGTCGTCAGCTATCACCATGGCGGTTTTTTCGTCTTCGTTTATGCCGACCCTGTCTACCGTCGCAGGGGTAAGCGCGCGCGCCACAAATATGCGCGGGTCATCGCTCCACGGTATTATATCTATGCGCTCGCCGCGGAGTTCCCTCACTATGGATTGCACTCTCGTGCCCTTCATGCCGACGCATGCGCCGACCGCGTCTATGGAAGAGTCCTTAGAGGATACGGCTATTTTGGTTCTTTCTCCCGGCTCCCGCGCAATCCCTTTTATGATAACCATGCCGTCGTGTATTTCCGGGACCTCCATCTTAAAGAGGCTTATAACGAATTTTGGGTCTGTTCTCGATAGTATGATAGCGGGACCTTTCGGCGTAAGTTTAACCTCCGAGAGGTATGCCTTTACGATATCGCCTCTTTTAAGGTTCTCTCCCGGCAATGTCTCCTTCTGCGGCAGGTACACCTCGGTTTTCGCGAGACCGATATAGTAATTTCCCTTTTCTTTTCTTAATACGGTGCCGCTGATTACCTGTCCGACCTTGTCTTTGTATTCGTCGTAGATGATATCCCTTTCAGCCTCTTTCACCTTCTGGAATATGACCTGTTTCGCGGTCTGCGCCGCTATCCTGCCGAAGTCGTGGAGCGGGATCGGTATTTCGACCGTAT
>JACREW010000221.1 GCA_016212685.1 Nitrospirota bacterium | reverse complement strand
ATCGAGTGTAACAGACCAAGACTTATTTACTTTTACCTGACACTATTGATATTAAGTACAAAAAATAAAGATAATTTTAGGGACGGAAACAGAGGAAACAGAGGGACACAGAGCCTGTCTAAAAACTCTTTTTTTGATTTCAAAACTCGCACTGGGGTCAAGTCTTGCCTCTTGACATCTCTCATTTTCTCCCATCACTCATCCCTGCTTTTACCAACTCGCGGCGGTATCATATATAGACGACCTCTTTCAATATGCCTTTTTTTGAGTTCAGGACGAATTCCGCTCTTTATAACCAAATCAACCTTTTTTTTGAGAAGCCTTTGGAGAAACCTTTCCATCTCGCTGAGTTTAATAAGCCCCGGAATGTTTTTATCATCAAATTCAACGAGGATGTCTATATCGCTCCGCTTTTTCTGTTCGCCGCGAACAAAAGAGCCGAAGATGCCGAGTTCACGCACCTTGTATTTTCGGCTCACTTCTTTCTTGTGATGTTCCAATATCCCCTTGATTTCCTCTATGGTTTTGATATTCGATGTGCGATCTTTAATTTTCATAGAATTATTATAGCATGCGCCAAAACATCACTGTCTAACGGCTTTCCGAAGCTCTCCCCCCATGTGCAAAAATTTATCTAATGATAATACGTTATGCCTGTTAAAGACAAGGGGTTTGGGGGATACATCTCCCTCTGCGGATAATATACAAGAAGAACTAAATGCAAGTATATTTGCATTTAGTAGCACTATATGCTAAGATGGTTGCGTATGGTACAGAGACATTTTTGGATAGACATGATAAAAAAGGGACTGAAGGAGCGGTCAGTGCTCTGGCTTTCGGGCGTCCGCCGCGCCGGTAAAACAATGCTCTGCAAGAGCCTTCCAAAAATCGAGTATTTTGATTGCGAACTGCCGAGAGTTCGGCGCATGATGGACGACCCGCAATCCTTTCTGGACGGTTTAAAAGGACGTACGATAGTGCTGGATGAAATCCATCGCCTCGATAATCCCTCTGAAATCCTGAAAATCGCCGCAGACCATTATCCTGATACCAAGATATTGGCAACAGGGTCTTCAACGCTCGGCGTTTCGGCAAAGTTTAAGGATACCCTGTCCGGCAGGAAATATGAGCTATGGCTGACGCCTATGATCTCGGCAGACCTCGCCGATTTCGGCAATACGGATTTCACCCATTATTTTTTACACGGCGGCCTGCCGCCGTTTTTCCTTGCGGAGAGAGTTCCTGAACGAGACTTTCAGGAATGGATGGATGCATACTGGGCAAAAGACATTCAGGAGATGTTTCGGCTCGAACGGCGGCACTCGTTTCTGAAATTCGCAGAGCTTCTCATGGTCCAAAGTGGGGGAATCTTTGAGGCTACAGCCTTTGCCCGCCCATGCGAAGTCAGCCGTACGACAATATCGAATTATCTGGCTGTCCTCGAAGCAACCTTTGTCGTCCATGTAATACGTCCTTTTAGCTCCCATCGCCCTATAGAGATTATTTCAGCCCCCAGGGTGTATGCCTTTGATACGGGTTTTATGTGTTATTACCGCGGCTGGCATGAATTACGCAATGACGACTTCGGAACCTTATGGGAGCATTTTGTTTTAAACGAAATGCACGCACAGACGCAATCCCGCAGGATTTTCTACTGGAGAGATAAGCGCGGTCATGAAGTAGATTTTGTGTCGGCAAGGCGCAAATCGGAGCCGACAGCCATTGAATGCAAGTGGTCGGCATCCGATTTTGATGCGACAAATCTCAAGGCATTCAGAAGGCAGTATCCGAAAGGGAATAATTTCGTAGTCGCCTCAGATGTGCAAAGAGCTTTTTCCCGGCAGTATGATAACGTGCAGGTGAGATTTGTAGGCTTAAGAGACCTGATCAAAGAGATGCATGATTCAGCGAGCATCATTAAATCATAAACAGATTATTCCTCCGAATGAAAAAGCGGGAAGCAAGACCATATTTCCCGCGATAGTCGGTTGATTTTAATTACAACTTTACATTAACCTAAATAGTTATATTTTTTTGGAGAGGTGGCCGAGCGGCTTAAGGTGCACGACTGGAAATCGTGTGTGGGGTTAAACTCACCGAGGGTTCAAATCCCTCCCTCTCCGCCATTAAACAGTTTGAACCGTTTGAACTGTTTAAACAGTTTTCTACAGCCGGGGGCCGGCCCTGCGCAGCAGGCAGGTGTGAATCCCTCCAGGTCCGGAAGGAAGCAACGGTAAGCATTTTGTCTGGGTGCCGCAGCAAGCCGGTCCCGTAAGCCGGTCCCCGGGTGTAGAAAAATAATTTTAGGAGCAACATGTCATACCTTGTTTTAGCGCGAAAATGGAGACCCCAGACCTTCGAGGATTTGATAGGGCAGGAGCCTATCGCGCGCATCCTCAAAAACGCCGTTACCCAAAATAAAGTAGCGCATGCCTATATCTTCTCCGGCCCGAGGGGCGTGGGAAAAACAACGACGGCAAGGATACTCGCAAAGGCATTAAACTGCTTAAGCGGCCCTACCCCCGAGCCCTGCGGCAAATGCCAGACATGCACTGCGGTCGCAGACGGCTCATCAATAGATGTATCTGAAATCGACGGGGCTTCCAATACCGGCGTCGATAACATAAGAGACCTTCGGGAAAGAGTGAGATACGCCCCGTCTGGAGGAAAATATAAGGTTTATATAATCGACGAAGCGCATATGCTCTCGACATCCGCCTTCAATGCCCTTTTAAAGACCCTCGAAGAGCCTCCGTCCCATGTAATATTTGTGCTTGCAACTACCGACCCGAAAAAAATACCGCCCACAGTGCTGTCTCGCTGCCAGCATCTGCCGTTCAGAAGAATATCGGGACAAAAAATCAAGGAACGATTAAAATTTATTTCCCACGCGGATGGAATAAAGGCAACGGATTCGGCGCTTGAGATGATAGCCCGCGCAGCGGACGGGAGCATGAGGGACTCATTGACCATTCTCGACCAGATAGCGTCGTTCTCAGAGGACATAACGGAATCGGAGATCAAGGACCTCCTCGGCATTACGGATATAGAAACCCTTGCGCGTCTTACAAGCGCGGTAATCGAAGGGGACGGAAAGGCTATAATTAACATCATTGCAGGCCTCACCGATTCGGGAACAGACCTGAAGGCATTTACCAAAGACCTTTTGCAGTTCATCAGAAACCTGCTGATAGCAAAGATAGCGGGAGAGACGGAGGAGATTATCGATCTAAGCGAGCAAGAGTCAAACGCAATCGATACGCTCAAGGATAAAGCCCCGGAAGAACATATGGCCGTTATGCTCTCCGAGTTGATAAAAGCAGAACCGGGCGTCAGAAGCGCGTTTTATCCGAGGATAGCGCTTGAAATGACCCTTATTAAATTAAGTATGCTCAGCCATTTGAAGTCCATAAGCGAGGCGTTGAAAATAGTCGGTCGGAGCGACCCTTTGCGGAGACCCGCTTCGGGAGGCCATCAATCGGCAGCCGGCAACCCTGAAAACAAAACTCACGGATCAAAAGTAAAAAAGCAGGAATCCGGTTCCGATAAAAGCGAAGAGCAGAAAACCGTAAGTATAGAGAAAGCATCCATTCACCCATTCACCCATTCACCCATTCAGGAGATATGGAATTCCGCAATTAAAAAAATAGACGAGACCAATCATCCCCTCGCATCCAAACTGGAGGAGGGAGTTGTCTCTTTCATCGATGACAGGATTAAGATCGTTTTCAACGGCGGGCTTTCCGTGCATGCCGAATCGGTAAAAGAAAACCTGCCTCTTATAAAAAAATTAATTCATGATTTATCAGGCAGGAATATAGCCGTACAGATAGAGACCGCAAAACCGAAGTCGGTGAGCAAAAAGGATCTGAAAGAGGACGCGCTGAACAATCCCATAGTCAAAGAAGCGCTTGAATTATTCGAGGGAAGGATTGTAGACGTAATACCGTTAAATAATAAATCAGGAGGAGATAATGTCTAAAAAAATGCTTGGGGATATGATGCGTCAGGCGCAAAAAATGCAGGAAGAGATGCAGAAGATGCAGGAAGAGGCGCGTACAAAAACCGTTGAAGCGAGCGCCGGAGGCGGCATGGTAACCGTAGTAGCGAACGGCGGGGGAGAAATCGTATCTATCAAAATAGAAAAGGATGTCGTGAATCCGGATGATGTGGATATGCTTCAGGATCTGATACTCGCCGCCGCGAACGAGGCGCTGAGAAGGGCGCAGCAAATAGTCAATGAAGATATGTCAAAGCTGACTATGGGAATGCAGATTCCCGGACTCGGCGGACTGGGCAACATGTTCAAATGACACAGGGGATCATAGAAAACCTTATCACAGCGCTCACTAAACTGCCCGGCATCGGGAGAAAGAGCGCGCAGAGGCTTGCGTTCTTCATATTGACGATGACGCCGGATGATGCAAAGGGCATCGCGTCTGCGATTATCGACATAAAAGACAAGGCGCGCTTCTGTTCCGTATGTTTTAACATCACGGATACAGACCCCTGCAATATCTGCAGCGACGCATCGAGGGACAAAAACAGAATATGCGTCGTGGAAGAACCAAGCAATATCTTTGCCATAGAGAGGACGGGATTCAAAGGAGCCTATCATGTCCTGCTCGGCGAGCTCTCTCCCCTCGATGGGAT
>JACREW010000223.1 GCA_016212685.1 Nitrospirota bacterium | reverse complement strand
TGAAACCCCATATTAGAGTAGATGTTGAGATCCGGAAGCACGCCGGTCTTTAAATCAGGGGATACATACTGGAATGCGATGCCGTTCAAATTTATATCCGAGTCCCACACGAGTTCGGAATACTCGTATGGAATGGGAAATCTTCCCAGCCAAAGTTTGGCATCGCTAAAATACTGGCCGTAATCCCTGATGATTTCGCTGGGCGCCTCGGCTCTGATATAGTACTGGTCGAACATTACGGTATCTTTGGTAAAATAGTCGTCAAGAGTATCATTGGTGGATCTAGCGCTCGTGCCTCCGCCAGCGAACCTCACTCCGCCATACATGAAGTCGTTGATCTTCCCTTCCATATAGAACCTGCCCCGAACTCTTTCCCTGATGCGCTGATGTTTTATAACGTCTGTCGCGGTTGTTCCGGTAGGCTTGCCCCAGTCACCTTGAGTCCTGAATCTGACATCGCCGCCCCATTTTATCCTCTGGGTCCATTCAGGCACAGAAAGCGACTTCGCTTGGGCCAGATCTTTCGACACTTGCAGCTTAGTTTCATCTAGAATGATCGATGCTTCAGCAGGTGACAATATATTCTTCTCAACAAGCTTTTGCACTAATATATCTACCTCGCCTGCCTGCACCGATTGGTTAGAAGTCAGCAGAAACAAGGCCCCTAAAATCACCGCTAATAATATTCTTTTCATCGTTTCCTTTCTCCTTTTTTCATTATTAGTATTCTTATGAGTTATCTATCCGCACTTATTTATAAGCTCAAAATCCGTCTTTCGGATTCTTCTCAGATTCCTCTCAATGTCATGCATCTCTTTGGCATAATACGAGCTGTGATCTTGCCATTTTTCGTCATCTTCTATCTGAGACAAGATTTCTTTAAGACGATTCGCCTGAGCTCTAACGCTCCCTATTATCAGTTCATCACCAAACACTTTTCACCTCCTTTCTTTAAGATTCGGAGCATATTATTTATCTATACTGCCTGTAAAAATTGTCGATATTATCAAGCTCTGCATAATAGATTTCCCTGAAAAAATCCTTAACCGCTTCTATCATTTTTTCCAATATTATCTTAAGCATGATCCGAAACCTCACATATGTATCCCACACCTTTAACAGTCTTGATAATCTTTGGGTTCTCCGGGTCTTTTTCTATCTTTTCCCTCAGATGCCTTATGTGAACATCTATATTGCCGTATTCGATGTTATCTTTGTCGCTCCATGCGGCATCCAATAGCTGCTCTCGCGTGAGAGGCTCTCCCGGCCTGCTTACAAGCACTTTGAGGATGGCCCTTTCTTTCTCAGTAAGATGAATTTCTTTATCCTTCACCTTGACCGTAAAATCCTCGAGGTCTATATCAACATCTCCTACGCTGTATCTCTTGAGTATTAACGGGCCTTTTTCGGCTCTGGCGAGAACCCGTTTTACGCGCGCGACAAGCTCCCTCGGGCTAAATGGTTTTGTTACATAGTCATCGGCACCGCACTCGAATCCTTTTAGCTTGTCTCCGGCTTCCGAACGTGCGGTGAGCATTATTACGGGGATACCTCCTATCTTCGATTCTGTCCTTAAACGCTTACAAACCTCCCAGCCATCCATTTTAGGAAGCATTAAATCGAGTATTATGAGATCCGGCTTCTCTTCCTTGGAGATAGCTAATGCCTCTTCGCCGTCACCGGCTGACAGGACTTCGTAGCCGGACATCTTCATGTGCAGGCTGACCAATGACACAAGTTGTTTTTCGTCATCTACGATCAGTATTTTCTTTTTTTGCGGCATATATATTTCCTCTCCGATCCATTCTTTTCGCTCAGTTTATTCAACAGACCTATAATAAATTCGGCCTGATTTCCGCGAGGCTTAACATAACGGAGCAGTACAAAAATCAAGATCAGGAATAGGGCAGCCGCGATAGCTATTTGAAGGATATCGTTTGTCATTTTTATCACCTCCATTTTTCAATGAAAGTATAGCGCAGTGAGGTGACAAAATCCTTAAGGAGATGTTAATTCTGCGTGAACTTTATGGGGTGCTGCTTGGGGAGATTTTAAGCTATTGGGATGGTGAAACTGAATGTGGAACCCTGGCCAAGTGTTGATTGTACCCATACCTGGCCGTTGTGGGCTTGGACGATATGTTTGACGATGGAGAGCCCTAAACCTGTTCCCCCGAGTTCCCGGGAACGGGCTTTATCGACTCTGTAAAACCGTTCGAATATTCTTGGCAGGTCTTTTTCGGGGATACCAATTCCTGTGTCGGAAATATCGACTTGAACGACCTTTTCTTTACTAACGATGCTTGCGGTTATTGACCCACCTTCAGGGGTATATTTTATAGCGTTATCCAAAAGATTCAAGAAAACCTGTGATAACCGCTTGTGGTCGCCCAGCACTTTTGGCAGGTCAGGCGGAATGTCTAATTTTATGGGAAGCGATTTATCCTTAGCCGATTTTTCTAACACGTTTACACAGCGATTTACAATAGGCAGGATTTCCAAGGGCTCAAACTCCATTTTCATCTTTCCGGACTCTATCTTGGAAAGATCCAATAAATCATCTATAAGGTTTGCCAGACGATTACTATCCTGATAGATGATACCCAAGAATTCTTTGACATTATCTTCGCTGTCAACTTTTCCATCTAAAAGTGTTTCCGCGTAACCTTTTATGCTTGATATGGGAGTGCGTAATTCATGCGAAACGTTGGCCACAAAATCTTTTCTGATATCTTCTAGGCGTTTTAATTCGGTAATATCATGAAAAACAAAAACAGCACCCTCGATAATACCGTCTTTAACGATGGGTGCTCCGTTTACCATTATCGTCTTTTGTTCCGGTATGGAAATATTGACTTCTTGTGTTACAACCTCTCTATTTTCATTTAAAACTCTGTCCACGATCTCCTGTATCGCATTATTCCGTATCACTTCTAATGGCTTCCTGCCCTCAGGTGATGAGTCGATAAGAAATAGCTTTCTAACCGATGGATTGAGCAACAGGATCTCGCCTCTTTCGTTTGTAAGCATTATCCCTTCAAACATGCTTGATAAGACGGCTTCTAATTTAGCCTTCTCGGATGAAATATGCTTAACCTTAACGCTTATTTCATCCGCCATATTATTCAAGGCCTTGGCAAGGTCTCCCATCTCATCATTAGAGTGGATAATGGCTTTCCGCGAAAAATCACCCGTCGCGAGTTTCTCCGCGATTGCCGACATTTCGGAGAGAGGTTTTGATATCTTTATTGATACAAAAAAACTTGCGACCAATATGGTAAAAAGAGCTAAAATTATCGCCATACCTATAGTCTTGAACATTTTCGACTCTATAAACTCAATATCGGAAAGGGGAATAGACAATCTCAATATGCCAAGGAGCTTGTTTGCCCCCAAAGGAGCCGCCATATATAACATACTTTTTCTTATGCTGGTGCTAAAACGCTTG
>JACREW010000220.1 GCA_016212685.1 Nitrospirota bacterium | reverse complement strand
GGCCGTTTCTGAAGAAACGCCTGAAACGGCGATAGATAAAAAAAGCGAGCCTCGCGTATCTGACGCCGCAATCGTGCTGAATACGGTAAAAGATAGGCTCAGGAAAATTCTTAGTCAACATTTCGGGGCGTAGCGCAGCCTGGATAGCGCACTCGCTTGGGGTGCGAGAGGTCGGCCGTTCGAATCGGCTCGCCCCGATTATTTTTTAAAGCGGTAAATAAGCAAACAGCAGTCTCCGCGTGTTCATAACGATATGGATTTAAGGAATAATTGCGTATTTTATCCCTTCGCCTTTTGAGAGTTTTTCAAGCGCGATAGGCAGGTTTTTAAGAGGATAGCTGCCGCTTATCAGGGGAGAAAGATTTAAGGTATCTTTCAAAAGATTGTAAGCTGTTTTTACATCATGAGGAGTGAAATGAAAGACGCCTTTGATCGTGATTTCATCATAATGCAGCCTGTATGTATCGTAGCTCACTCTGGCGCCGTTTTTTACGCCGCCGAATAAAACTACGGTTCCTCCTTTGCGAACATAATCGACCGAGGCCTCCCACACATCCAATTGCCCGGTGCATTCAAACACATAATCGAATCCCATACCGCCGGTGAAATTTTTCGTTTCGGCAGGAAGTTCCTCCGCTGTTGCAACCGAATTCGCCCCGAATTCTTTGGCAAGGGCGAGCCTGTCTTTTTTTCTGCCGCATACCATAACATCCGCTCCATGCAGTTTTGCAATCGACATATGGAGCAGGCCGATCGGGCCTGATCCTAAGATCAGGATTTTTGAGCCTTTCTTTACTTTCAGGCCGCTCATGCCGTGAATAACGCACGCGAGAGGTTCGAGCAGTGCCGCCTCTTCAAAGCTCAGGTTTGCGGGCTTATGGAACAGGTTTTGTTTCACTATATGCGCCGGAAGCAGGAGATATTCGGCAAAGGCCCCCAAAACCTTCGTGTCCATGATGTTTTCGCAGAGGTTATAAAGTTTTTTGCGGCAATATTCGCATTTAAGGCACGGCGCGCTGTGGACCGCCATCACTTCATCTCCGGTCTTAAAATCCTTGACGCCTTTTCCTGTCTCCGCGATTACCCCTGAAAACTCGTGCCCGAACACTCCAGGCATGGGTATCATCGCATGTCCTCTCTGAAAAGCCTTCAAGTCTGTTCCGCAGGTGAGGGCGGCCTTGACCTTCACGAGGATTTCTCCATTGGAGGGACTGGGTTTATCGGCATCACGCAGTTCTATAACGCCCGGCTGTATAAGATAACTTGCAAGCATTATCCTGCCTTTAATTCCAGCTTTCCACCGAAAAACTGTCCGGCAACGGCGGCTATTACAAATATGGGTATGAATTTATAATCGGTGTTAGTGATAATCCGGACCAAAACTATGAAAGGTATAGGAATGTGGATATATATAAACCATTTCAGGGAATATTTCTCCGAGCGGCTCCTGAGGTAACCGAACGGGATGTGCAATACAAATGTCAGTATGGTTATGAATAATATGGAAGGCATTATGAATTATAGATTAGCCGCCGCATTTCTCACAATACCCCAATATCTCGAGGCTGTGTCTGACGCCTTTGAAGTTTTCATTTTCGCATATTTCCTTCTGTAGCATTTCGAGCGTAGGCGAGTAGAATTCGATAATCTTCCCGCATTTCATGCAGATCATGTGGTCGTGATGCCGGTCTTCGGATATCTTTTCATAATGCGCGTGCCTGTCGACCCTTTCCACTTCTTCTATCAGACCGACTTCGACAAGCAGGGGTATTGTCCTGTAAACCGAGGCCCTCGATACCTTCGAGCCCTTTGTTTTGAGCCTGACAAAGAGCTCTTCCGGATCGAAGTGTTTTTTCATGATAAGTATTTCATGGAGTATTTCATCCCTCTCTTTTGTGAGTTTAAGCCCCTTGGTTGTAAGGAATTCCCTAAATTTTTGTTTTTCCATGCGCTGCTCCGTTTATAAACTAATGTTAAAGGTTTTCAATATCCAGTTCAACATGCCTCCGAATAAAAAGGCGGTCGGAAATACTATGGCGATAATCGCAATGGCCGCCCTTAGACCGCGCTCCTTTATGATCATAAAAAAATTCGCAAGGCACGGCACAAAGAGGGTTATGGTAATAAGGCTTACAACCGACTGCGCCGGCGTTAAGAGCCCGCCTTCAGCCATTTTGAACAGGCCTGCAGCCCCGTAATCCCTTCTCAGGAATCCGAGGATAAATGCCTCGGCAGTCTTTTCGGGAAGGCCGAGGAGATTTACGGTAATGGGAGCTGTAATTTTTTCGAGGAAGACGAGCAGGTTGAATTTGTGAAGCACGAAGAGTATGAACGTGCCGAGGATGAAAAGCGGTACAGCCTCTTTGAGATACCATTCTACTCTGCCTATGGTTTTTACTGCTATGTTAGTCAGATTAGGCATTCTTATGGGAGGTATCTCGAGGAAAAACTCCGTCCTCTCCCCTGAAACGACCTTCGACGCTAAGAACCCGGATACAAAGAGCACGATAAGAATGCTCGCTATCCAGATTACGGTAGCCTTCAGCGACAGCGCGCTCAACATGCCGAGGATTACGCCCAATTGTGCGGAACACGGTATGGCGAGGGCCAGAAGGAATGTTGTGATTAACCTGTCCCTTTTGGTTTCGAGTATCCTCGACGTCATTACCGCCATTGTCCCGCAGCCGAGACCCAGCACCATCGGCAGAACTGCCTTTCCGTTCAGCCCCATTATGTTGAATATCCTGTTGCTCATGATGGCGAGCCTCGGCAGGTAACCGCTGTCTTCGAGGATTGCGAATGCTATGAAAAAGGTAGCTGTAATGGGGAGTATGATTGCAATCGCATAGGTGAGGGCTACAGTTATCAGGCCGTATTCGCCTATCAGCAGTTCTTGGAGGAGTTCTACCGGTATGAGAAGTTTTATCAATTTTGTCGCGGCAGGATTGATGTATTCGTTGAAGATACTGTTTTCGACAAGATCGACAAGAGTGCCTGCGCCGAATTCACCCACAAATGCATAGAGTCCGAACAGCACCGCCAATAAGACAGGGATGCCGTAGACGGGATGCATACTCATCCTGCCGATGAAATTCAGCAGCCTGCCTCCTTCCGGCGCTGATTTCCTTACTACCTTCTGTGTTATTTCTTCAGCGGCTTGTATTCGCGTTTTGTTGATCATATAAGCGATCGAATCTTTGAACTTCAGTTTGCATTCGTCCCTTAAACTTTCTATTCCGGACAGGGCTTCGTCGCTGACATGGGACTTAAGCCAGTCCCTGAGGCTTTCGTCTTCGGACAGGATCATCACGGCAAGGGAGCGCCTCGAAATAGTCGACTCCGGAAGAAGTTTGGAAATCTTCTCTATATAATCTTCGATCAGCAGGTCATATTTTATAAGGAACGTAGGGCGTTTCGGAGATAAGATCGCGGTCTTTAATTCCTTTATGCCCTTTTTCTGGGGCGCTATGGTGCTCATAACATCGACGCCGAGGATTTGTTTCAGCGTCCCGACATCGATGGAAATCCCCCTGTCCATAGCCTCGTCTATCATATTGAGATCGAGTATCATGGGGATCCCCATCTCCGAAAGCTGTAAGGTAATCAGTAGAGTCCTCTTTATATTTTTCGCATCGCCTACCTGAAGTACCGATGACGGCGCTTCCATAAGCAGGATATCCCTCGTAACCTTCTCGTCTTCGCTCATGGGTATGAGGCTGTTGACGCCGGGCGTATCCGTTATCACCAGTCTTTTGCCGTCCACAGACATATTCCCGTGGGTTATCTCAACCG
>JACREW010000225.1 GCA_016212685.1 Nitrospirota bacterium | reverse complement strand
ATATTTTTTTCCTTTTTTTCTATGGCCTCTTTTATAGAAGGCATCAGTAGGGAGGCGAAGGTTTCGGAAAGGGTTGTTTTTTTCGCCGGAGACGACCGGCTTCCGAGTTCTTTCAGTTCATGAGTTGTAACATAATTGGTCTTGCTCAGGGCGATTGAAGACCGGATTATATTTTCGAGTTCCCGGATATTCCCCGGCCAGTCGTAAGAGAGCAGTTTTTTAAAATATTCTTTAGTGATGCCTTTGATCGGTCTCGGCGCCGTATGATGATACCTGTTTATGAAAAAATGGACGAGCGGAAGTATGTCCTTTTTCCGCTCGCGCAGCGGGGGTATATGTATTGCCGTAACGCGCAGCCTGTGATATAGATCTTCCCTGAATTTCTTTTCTCTGACCATTGCGGACAAATCCCTGTTTGTAGCCGAAATGACCCTCACATCCACATGCACCTCTTTTGTGCTGCCGATGGGATAAAAACTCTGTGTCTGGAGGAAACGGAGGAGTTTGCCCTGCAAAGACAGCGGCAGTTCCCCTACCTCATCGAAAAATACGCAGCCCTCATCGGCTATCTTCAGCATACCTTCCTTTGTGGCTATCGCGCCGGTAAAGGAGCCCTTCTCAAATCCGAAGAGTTCTGATTCGAGCAACGTTTCCGGCACCGCCGCGCAATTCACAACAACAAAGGGCTTGCCGAACCTTGAAGAAAGCTGGGCAATGGATTCAGCGATAAGCTCCTTTCCGGTGCCGGTCTCTCCGGTAATAAGCACCGGAGCATCCACCTGAGACAACCGCGCCAATTTTTTGCATACGTCCATGATGATGGGAGAATTACCCACTATAGCGCAGGTAGGCGTAGGAGGCAGTCCTGCTATGGGTACATTATCCTTTATCTCTTCGGTGAAATCCCGCAGTTCATTAAGCAGGGTAAGAACGGCCTCCTCTTTTAACGGACGTTGAAGCGCCTCGTAAGCTCCGAAGGTGGCAGCCTCCATAACCGGCTCCGTCCTTTTCTGCTTCGTAACTGCGATAACGAGATTCTTTTCATGTAACTCCCGTATCTGTCCGGGCTTCATGGTGTCTATGTCGAAAAAGATAAAGGCGTTCTTCTCTGTCGTTGCAGGGGGCGAAGCCTTAAAGCCTTTCGGAAGGACTTCGGACAATTCCTTCCTTAAAGACTCGTCTTTTGTGAACAGGACTATTTTACCCATCATTTTCCACCTTTGTATAATTAGTATACAAGGCGATTAAAAAATAATCAATACACGCCCCTCATTCTATCCTTAAATCCTTATTTTACAATGTCTTCCGGTCTGGCATGAGGATTGCTCTAATGAATCCATAAAATAAATTTATAAGGAGAGTGCAATGGAAGACGGCGTTAAGATGTACGGTCTCTGCCTCGAAAGGATGAGACATCAGATAAACATCGCCAAAAAGAAATCGCAGAACACCGCATTCGGAGAGGATGACATTTTCTTGCTCGAATCTTACAACACCGGAGACATCGAAGATATCATAGACATCCTTGAGCTTTACGATATCGAGAATAAGACAATCGATGCCCTGCATAACAAACTGGAAGAACTGGCGTATACGGCTTCGGTATTGATACGCGAAACCCTGCGCTTCGGCTTTACGTATGAAGGACATCTCGGTCTTTACCTGACATTAAACAAAGAAACGGAACAATTTCAGGATGCAAAACCATGCTATGCTTCATATAGCGCAGGTCTGCTTCAATGACTTTATCGATGGTCATACTCTAAAATAGATAAGCCCTCCAAAACATGATATTATTTGATTGTCCGGAGGTGCGCTATGGCGGAAATCATAAAAAACCTTATCAACGGCAAGTGGCAAGAGTCCTCTGCAAAAGAGACGTTCGAGAGCATAAATCCGGCCGATACATCCGATATTGTCGGCATTGCAGCCAAGTCATCGAGCGAAGACGTGGACAAGGCGGTTGCGGCTGCGCGCGAAGCCTTTAAGACATGGCGGCTTGTCCCTGCTCCAAAGCGCGGAGAGATACTCTTCAAGGCAGCGGAGATATTGGCCGAAAGAAAGCAGGAGCTTGGAGAGCTTGTTACGCGGGAGATGGGGAAAATTCTACCGGAGGGATTAGGGGACGTTCAGGAGGCTATAGATATAGCCTATTACATGGCAGGAGAGGGAAGAAGGCTTTCTGGAGAGACCATTCCCTCGGAGCTTCCGGACAAGGACTGCAAATCCATCCGCGTGCCTGTAGGAGTCTGCGCTTTAATAACTCCGTGGAATTTTCCTACGGCAATTCCCGCGTGGAAGATAATGCCCGCGCTCGTTTCAGGCAATACGGTCGTCCTTAAGCCGAGCAGTTATACGGCAGTATGCGCGACAAAAGTCGTAGAAATATTGCAGGAAGCGGGCATTCCGTCAGGCGTCCTTAATCTCGTTCACGGGAGGGGAGAGGATACAGGAGAGCACCTTGCGATGCATCCTGATATAGACGCCCTTTCTTTTACAGGTTCCACAGCCGTGGGGGAAAGGCTCGCAGGAAAGGCTGCGGGAGCGGGCAAGAAGGTCTCGTGCGAAATGGGGGGCAAAAACGCCGTCATAGTCATGGATGATGCGAATCTTGAGCTTGCAGTAGAAGGCGCTATATGGGGAGGCTTCGGCACGACAGGGCAGAGATGCACCGCAGCGAGCCGTATTGTTGTTCACGGGTCTGTCCATGATAAATTTCTCGATATGTTTAAAAATGCCGCCTCAAAACTTAAACTCGGCAACGGTCTCGACAAAAATACCGATGTAGGCCCTCTCGTAAACGAAACGCAGATGAAAAAGGTGTTCGACTATATGGAGATAGGCAAACAGGAAGGTGCAAGAGTTGTAACAGGCGGAAAAGCATTAAGAGAAGGCGATTGCGCGAAAGGATATTTTATTGAACCGACAATATTTGCCGATGT
>JACREW010000222.1 GCA_016212685.1 Nitrospirota bacterium | reverse complement strand
TAACCTCCAGGACGGTCGATTACTAAACCATCCCAGATTTGTGAATCTATTTTCAAATCAGAAACACTCATAAATCCTCTCAAATAAACACCCATCAATACTTTTCAGCCACGACCGGTCATCTTAACCGGACACTACTGGATATATTCACCTAATCACTGCGATTGCATGGTTTGGGACAATCCTTTATGTCCATATACTTTTGAAACCCGCGTACGCCGCTCGCGGTCTGCCCAAAGGAGAATTATTTTTAGGCTGGCTTTCCATAATAATTCTATCCGTTACCGGCATTCTCCTTACCATATCGAGAATACCTGCATGGGAGATTTTATATACAACACGGTTCGGAATTCTTCTGAGCATAAAGATAATTTTGTTTCTAATAATGGCCTCTACAGCGGCCGTAGTTACATTCATCATAGGGCCGAAACTTAGGAAGAAAATTAATGCTGCCGATATACATAAGGCGAAAAAAGAATTCACCATTGAAGACCTTCACAGCTTCGACGGCAAAGAAGGAAGGCCGGCATTCGTAGCCTACAAAGGCAAAATATACGATGCAACAAACAGCAAACTCTGGAAAGACGGCTCACATGTCAGAAAGCACCTCGCCGGTCATGACCTTACGGACGCCCTTAAGACCGCGCCGCACGGAGAAGAAAAAATATTATCTATGCCGGAGGCCGGGATATTGGTGGAGGCAGGACAGAAAGAAGCAAAACCAATGCCTGTAAAAATATTCTACATCATGGCTTACACCAATCTCGTTTTTGTTTTCCTGATAACGTTCATAATAGCGCTGTGGAGATGGTGGTAACAGCCTTGCACATCACAACTTGTAGCCCTTAGCGCCCTTGTGCTTAAAAACTTGACAACACCAACGGGCGTTGATAAACTAACAACATGACAGCAGCGGTAGATACCCTTAAACTATATGAAAGACTTAAAGCCGCAGACCTGCCTGAAAAGGCTGCAAAAGAAATTGCGGAGGTCATTAAGGATACTGTTGATGAGCGCCTTGTTACAAAGGAATACCTTGATGTCCGTCTTGCAGAGCTAAAAGCAGAAATTGTTACCAGTATCATCAAATGGGTGGCCGCCATGCTTGTAGCGCAGGCTGCCGTAATCGCTGCGTTGGTTAAACTTATTCAATGACATCAGAGGCGGTAGGAATGTCTATTCGCCGCGGTTCTTCTCATTATCGTCGACAATTAAGATTCTTCCCATAGGTTACCTGTCATTGTTTCACAGGGATTACGAATATGAACTTACTCCCTTTCCCAACTTCGCTTTCCACCCGGATACTGCCCCCATGAAGCTCTACGAACTTTTTGCAGAGGTTAAGACCTAATCCCGTGCCCGCATGTTTCTTTTTAAGGGTCGTTTCGAGTTGCTGGAACGGCTGAAATAATTTTTTCCGGTCCTCAGGGGAAATGCCGATGCCGTTGTCTTTTACGCTTATTTCCACGCAATCTTCTCCGGCTTTCTTCGCCCTGACAAAGACCGAACCGCCGTCGGGCGTAAACTTCATGGCATTGCTCAGGAGATTGAATGCCACCTGTTTTATCTTCCTCTCGTCAGCTACTATGCTTCTTATCTCATCTTCAACCTCGGCGCGGACTTTTATCTTGTGTTTAAATGCCTTTTCTTTAACCATAACAAGGCTTCCCTCTATAAGTTCCTTCAGGTTAAATTCAGAAGGCTCAAGCTCCATTTTTCCAGCTTCGATCTTTGACAAGTCGAGAATGTCGTTAATTAAACTCAACAGATGATCTCCGCTTCCCTTGATATCTTTCAAAAATTCCTTCTGTTTGTCGTTAACGGTTCCTCCTATTCCCTCTAACATTACCTCTGAAAAGCCTATAATAGCGTTCAGCGGCGTCCTCAGCTCATGGCTCATGTTCGCCAGAAATTCGGACTTTGCCTTGTTTGCAGCCTCCGCCTGAAATTTTGCCTCTTCTGCCGAGTTCAGCATTTCCTTGTTTTAAATCCCTCGCAATGCCTTCAAAAACATCCATCTCATGTTTAAGTTCCCCGATAAGCCACTCTCTATTAGACGGGTCTGCATAGCGCCTCTCTGCAATCCTGTGTGCAAGCCATGCCATCTCAAAGCTTCTGAATCTCATCTGTCCTGCAATATTCACCTTCGTTGCTTCGCCTTTTATATGATGCGTGAAACGATAATCCATACAAAGATACACAGCCACAAGCGAGAGTATTATTGCGCTTGTAAGGATGAATTTTGCAGCGAGGGATTTGAATCTGCCTTCTATCATTCAGACTCCTGACTTCCGGATTCTGACTTCTTTTTCTACAATTCTTCCACTTCTTTCATCGCCTCTTTTGCGCAATCAGGACACATGCCGTGACTGAATAATGCCTCGGAATGCTCGCTAATGTATGCTTCGATCTGTTTCCAGTAACCATTGTCATCCCTTATCTTTTTGCAGTAAGAGCAGATTGGCAGCATTCCGCTTAATTGTTTTACTTTAGCAAGGGCTGTCTGAAGCTCACCGATAAGCCTCTCCCGTTCCGCCTCAAGCTGCTTGCGCTCTGTGATGTCGTCAACCATATTAACGGCGGCAACCGTATTGCCGTTTTTATTTTTGAGGGGTGATGAGATGATCCTGTAATTCCTGACCTCAGCGCCTGCCGGTGTCTCTATTACGGATTCATAAACATGGCCGTCCGTCAGTGTCTTGTGGGCCGGACAGTCCCGGCATATCTCGTCTCTGGGGGGATTGTTGAATGCCTTGTAACATACAGGACGCTTCGAGACGTCAATGTCCGGGAACCACCTTTTCATCTGACTGTTCAGGGAAAGTATCTCCATTTTTGTATTTATAGTGGATACCCCGATACCGATATTGTCGGCAATGCCCCTGCACCTGTCTTCACTTTCCCTCAATGCCTCCTCAGCCCGTTTGCGCCCGGTGATGTCACGAAAAATATTATGGAAAACCCGCTTGCCTGATAATTCAATAACCCGTATGCTTACTATAACGTCTTTAAGCTCGCCGGTTTTGGTACGGAGCCTTGTTTCAAATTCATCCTTGCCTTCAAACAACACTTTTTCTATATGCGCCTTTATTTCCTTCGGGGACTCTATCGCCTCGTAATCGGCAATCTTCAGCTTTAAAAATTCCTCCTTCGTATAGCCGAGCATATCCAGTATCCTGTCATTGAATTCGATAGGGAGGGCGGTCTCCGGATCAATTGCCACAATCGCATCAGGGGATTGTTGAAAAAGAGTGCGATAACGATTTTCGGACTCAAGCAGCTCTGTTTGCGCGTTTTTCATCTCATCTGCCTGTCTGCGCAGGGACTCCAGTTCTTCGATAAGCTGTCCGTGTGTCTTATCTCTGTCGTTCATCATTGCCCGTATTCCCTCCTGATGCCTTTTGCCTTAAAGCCGGCGGTTGCATTCCTTATGCAAAGGGATTGTAAATGAACCTCCCCGCCGCAGAGACTGTGGGGTATTAAAAAAGACATAATAAATCGAAATCATGGGGCAATAAAGGCGCTGGAATTGGCGCCATGAAACTGATTTAATTATAAGTGTTTTTTTGGGGGGGGGTAAGAGAGTGCTCAGTTTTTTCAGATGACCGGATGGCCGCTTGTGCGCCGTTCCCCTTATTTTTAAGATAGCCTTATCCATCATCAACTCCCTTGTAGAGCATAGCATCAAAGTTTTACGATGTGAAGTTCATATCCCTTCCTGTTCCAAAGTATATCACAAAATAGCAAGGTATTTTTACGAGCAATTATGACGTGCATCATGGTTTGGCTTTTTATTAATATGGTATAAATAAATCATGAGAGGGACAAAATCATTACACATTGCAAGGCGCTTAATTCAGATAGGGTTTCTGCTCTTTATCTTCCTAATGCCGGTCTTCGACATACTAAGGTATGACACGGCAACGAAAGAACTCTATTTATTCGGAGAGGTCTGGTCTCTCGGATTAAAGGACGGCATTCTGCTCGACCAATCGATGGGCGGCGCAACGCACGTCGCGGTTCAGTTTTTCCTTAAGGCAATCTTGCCGTGGATTATATTGCTGTCGATATTTCCGGTACTCGGTCTCCTGCTCGGAAGGTTCTTCTGCGGATGGATGTGCCCTGAAGGGGCATTGTTCGAACTGGCGGATTTTTTGACCTTTAAAACTTTGGGCCGCAGAGATATATTCGGAAAACACCCCCCAACCCCCGATACCACCCTTCTTTCCTCGAAATGGAACATGTTGTTTTACGGCCTGCTATCAGCGATGTTTCTGCTCATCGTGCCGCCGCTTACAGGAATAGCGCTTACAGGCTATTTCATAGCGCCGAAGACCATATGGCAGCAGATAACAACAGGCGATCTTACATTCGGGGTAAAGGCCGGGATTATAGGCGTATCAACATACATGTTCGTCACATCAATCCTCGTCCGCCACACGTTCTGCAAATACGTATGCGCTGCCGGCCTGATGCAGATGCTCTTCGGCTGGATAAGCCCGGTATCTCTCGGGATAAAATTCGACAGGGAAAACTTCTCGAAATGCACGGACTGCAAAGGATGCGAAAAGGTATGCTTTATGAACGTCAAGCCGAGGCTGCCGAAAAAAGACATCAACTGCGTAAACTGCGGGGAGTGCATAACCGCTTGCAAAAAAGAACTCGGCGACGACTGCCTCTTCAGTTACGGATTCGGAGATAATGTTGCCCAAAATACCGCTTCAGACAAAAAGCAAATACTGTTTGAAAAGCCGATAGTGCAATAAAAATCCAATTGGATCGCTCGATTTTAATAACTTTGCTCCATAAAAAATAAACAGGCTCATCGTGTAAGAGAGTGGGTAAAGCAAGCGGCTTTTATGGCAGGGAAGGCATAACTGACAAAGATTTGAGGGTTTTAAAAGAGGCTAAAAATCTGGCATGATAACTGGATGCAAAAAAAGAGGCGACTACTGGATG
>JACREW010000226.1 GCA_016212685.1 Nitrospirota bacterium | reverse complement strand
TCCAGTAGAGCAGATCGAGAAAATAGAAAAACTCGGAAACATAAAAGAAAAAAAACAAGCAAAAAAAGAGAGAAGGAAAAAACCAACAACAAAATCCTATACTCTTATAATAACAGAAAAACCGCAGGCTGTGTAATCGATTACACATCACTATGAAGCGGATTACATAACTAATGTCGTCTTTATGGATAAATGCCTTGAAAATAAAAGGAATTGAAAATTGTTTTATTATGGCATCTTTGTTGCTATAATATCGTTATGAAACCCATGAACCAAAAGGGCTTCTCCCTCGTCGAACTTCTGATGGTGGTCGCGATCATAGGTATCGCGACTGCTGTTGCTATCCCCTACCTGACAAGGTATACGCAAAATAATAATCTTAGAAACGCTGCGAGGGCGATTTCGGGCGATTTTTTTGAATATAAATCCAAGGCAACAGCCGAATACAGGCTGTATAGGATGACATTTAGCATTGCAAATAATAACTATACAATCGAGCAATGCACCGCTACGGGTTCCACATGTACTGCCGGTTATGCGAATGTGGTTACAAAGGAAATATCGTCATTCGGAAGCGGCATAACTTTTGACGGTGGTGGAACAACTGTTACACAATACATTTTTCAAACGAGAGGGACTGTAACAAATGGGACATTGAGGTTGATCAACAATAGAGGCTCTACCGCCGCGATAACAACGAATATTACGGGGAAGACATATGTACAGTACAGTATTCAATAAAAAAGGCATAAGCATGATCGAAGTAGCGCTGGCGATCTTTATTTTAATGGTCGGCATCGTCGGCGTTATCTCGATCCAATCTCAGAGTTGGCGGACTACCCGCACATCCGATTATCAGGGTAGGGCAGCCCAGATATTGAGCAAAGAACTTGAAGATAAGCAGGCGCAGATAATGAACTGCTGCCTTGCGCTTCCGGTTTCAGGGACAAGAACGGTTTATTCAAGCGGGGGGAGTACGAATGTATCATCCGGCACGATTAATGTGTTGGATGTTCCGTTTACGGTGCAGACCACCATTACAAACATTGCAACCGGCATATGGAACGTTAAGGCTCAGGTTACATGGACAGGCAATACTACGGGGATTTCGGAAACAAGAACCGTTAGTACTCAGGAATCTTTTAGAATCCCGGCGGGGTGCACATGCGCGCATTAACGAATGATAGGGGCTTTACACTCGTCGAAATGCTGCTTGCAGTCCTCTTCGGCATTATAGTTATGGCAGGCATAGGGATTGCCGTGCAGTCTGTCAGCCGGTCGGGATCTTCTTTGGAGAGGAAGGTTGTTGCCCAGCAGGATGTGAGGGCGGCGCTTGAAATAATGGCTATGGAGATAGGCATGGTGTCTTATAATCCTACCTTTGCCTCAAATAGTTCTTTGTGGTCAGATCTTTCCTCAACAGCCGGTCAGGCCTGCGGCGTAAACGCTTCTGTAACAAATCCCACTTGGAAAGGCATCGTCGAGGCAGGGGCAAATTCCTTTACCGTTGAAGCCGACATCAACGATGACGGTGTTGTGGGCTCCAATAATGAGCCCAACGAGGTGATAAGATATGTCTATGTGACTACGGGCGGAGAACAATATATCACTAGGTGTTCTTGTTGCACCACATCTACGAGCGGATCGGGCGGACAGCCTTTTTTAGGCGATTTAAGCACATCCGGCAGGCCGAGGGGAGTAAAGGTAATAAACAATAGTCTCGGCATACCGGTATTTGAGTATTTCGACGCTTCGGGCGCTGCTACCGCAAGCATACCCGATATAAGGCGCATCGAGATAACATTAGTCGTAGAGATAGACGAGACAGGTTTCACATATACGACTACGGGCGCTCAGAAAAGGAGATTGGTTTATTCAACAAGCGTTATACCGAGAAATCACGGGATTACTTATTAAGAGGTATGAATTATGAAAGATATTAGAAAATATAGCAAAGCGAGGGGGCAGTCCGTCACCGGGGCGCATAACGCAAAGCAAGGGGACTGTCCCAGATTTACGGGCAAAGCCGTAGAATCGGGACTGTCCCCGTGGCGCAACGACGGTTTCGCGTTTATAGCCGCTCTGCTCGCGCTGCTTCTTATCACGGCAATAGGAATGCTCGTCCTTACATCATCGACGAGCGACATAAGGACAAGCATGAGGATTACCGGAGAGAAAAAGGCTTTTTCAGCCGCCGAGACAGGTTTATATAAAATGATACAGAATTTTAACCCGGATAATCTCGGGGGGTCTGCCACAAGCGGCAGCGCAACCGACCCTACTACATGGCCGCAGGTTGACTCTGCAACAGATCCTGACAGCCGTTATAGGATAAACACGCCGACAGCGCCTACAAGCGGCGCATCATATCTGCCTTTGGCAGGCTATGCCATAGGCGGCGGTCAAACGTGGGGACAAACGAGATATAACGTAGGCGTTACCGGAACTAATACGAGATATAGCAGCAGGGTTGAGGTCGATGTGGGTGTCGGTTACGGCCCCGTAGAGATATCGACTAAATATAATTGAGGAGGGATAGCTATGTTTAAGATACATAAAATCATTTTTTTGTTCTTTGCAATATTCGTTTTGTTATTAAGCGTAAATTCTTATGCCGATGAAACCGCTCTTATAACTTCATCTGTAAATCCGGATGCCTTGATTGTTCTTGACCTGTCAGGCAGCATGGACTGGAATCCGGCAGGAGGCAGTAATATATGGGGTAATTCGTCATGCACCGGAACATTTTATAGTTCTTCCGGAACCGGCCATACTTACAGATGCAGCCGCGTTGCTATAGCAAAAAGAGCGATATGCGCCATGTTGGACGACAACAATGACGGATGCCTCGACAGCGACAATGACGGAACCATTAATACGGCCAACATCACAACTTCGGATGAGAGCAGCCTTAAAGTAAGGATAGGATATATGAGATTTTATAACTGCGCAAACAGCTCAAGCGAGGAAGGGGACAACGGCAAGGATGTTACTTACAGTTATAGTTCAGGATGTAATACTGTCATCAGAGCGATTAATACAAACAATAAAGAGATAGGGGAGGGGGGATATGGCCCGAATTACAGCGATATATGGTCTTCGGTGAGCGGCGAAAACGCGAATGGCGGAACCCCTGACGCCACCGCTTTAGTTGAGGCAAAGATGTATCTTGAGGC
The DNA here is from genome assembly GCA_016212685.1 of Nitrospirota bacterium. Lineage (GTDB taxonomy): Bacteria > Nitrospirota > Thermodesulfovibrionia > Thermodesulfovibrionales > Dissulfurispiraceae > GWB2-47-37. Next base: position 816 of record JACREW010000226.1, on the reverse strand, counting down.
ACATAAGGCTGGAGATAACTCCAAAGACTGCCGTAAGAAGTTCGTATTACTTATTACCGACGGCGCTGACACATATGCTTGCGACGGTAACGGACAAGAGGACCAGAGCACCCAGTACAAAAGAAGGAGAGAGATTGTAGCCAAGGCAAAAGACCTTGCGGATAACGGATACAAGGTTTTTGTGATAGGTTTCGGTTCCGGCATGCCCGACTATCTCGAAAACACGCTGAACTGGGCCGCTTATTATGGAGGCACGGATAACCCTGACTCTGTCAATTCCGGAAGCACGAGCGGATATAATATTCCAAGCGGAAGCCTTTATCCGAGCGGTGTTTCGAGTTGCTCTACGTCCACGACAAGCGGCGGCTATGCGACTTCCAACGATCCGGGCAATACTTCGCTTTCGGGATACGCTTTTATAGCAACAAACGCGGACGAACTTAAGGCTGCAATCAGGCAGGCTATGAATATAATCAGGGAGGCTAATTATTCTTTTTCCACATCTTCCGTATCATCAACGAGGATTTCGGATGAGAATTATCTTTACGAGGCGTCCTTCAAGCCTGTGAATAATGACCCTTTCTGGCTCGGACACCTTAAGAAATATACTGTAAATTCCAATGGAAGCCTCGGCAGTGTGGTGTGGGATGCAGGAGAGAAGTTGAAGACTACTTCAGCAGACAGCAGAAATATCTATACTTATAAGTCAGGCGCTCTTACAGCTTTCAACACAACAAACATTACGACAGGGGACTTGAGCGTTACGACAACATGTAACAGAGACCTTATCGTCAAATACATTAGGGGGGAGACGAC
>JACREW010000218.1 GCA_016212685.1 Nitrospirota bacterium | reverse complement strand
TTTCACCCCTTACGCAATGGCCGCCATAGAATGGACCAAAGAGACGATCACAGAAAAAACAATTTCCGTATTGAAAGACCTTCCTGTATCAAAAGAGATAGAAGACAACAAAATCCTTCTTGTGCACTCTACTCCGAAGGAGCCGGAAGAATGGCACTATCTTTTAAGCCTCTGGGACGCGGAGATCAATTTCCACTACTTCGACAACAAAATATGCCTCTTAGGGCACAGCCATAGACCTTTTATAATAGAGAGACTGCCCTCAGGGGAAATGGTTACACACAAAAATGAAGCTGAAATCGGAATATCGGAAAGGTATATAATCAACGCCGGAAGCGTAGGCCAGCCCAGAGACGGAGACCCGATGGCATGCTATGTTGTTATCGATGACGAGTCCGTAAAACTGCATCGAGTCGAATACGACATAGAGAAGACACAGGATAAAATGAGGCGTGCCGGATTGCCTGTACAGTTGATAGAGAGATTGGCAAGAGGGGGTTGAATGGAGGCATTAGGCAAGGACGGAAGTAAAAAAACGACACCGAAGGTTAATTATCAAAAAATACTTGTGGAAATTCCCGTATAAAAAATCGTTCTGAATTATTCTCAACGCTTCCTGTATTATAGAAACTTTAGAAGACGCACCGCATCAGCGGCGCGTCTTCGTAGGACGCGGGATAGCGACTCACTTACTCTCAGATTGGGAAAGCCCTTGCAGAATTCCAGCAGGCGGAAGCCCCAATTCCGACAGTTCGAGCCACGTCAGCTTCTCGCTGATCTGCTGAGACCATGATTGAAGCAAGCTGCCTGCCAAGATGAGCGCATGGAGAAGCGCCTGCAGCGAGTCGACACCGAACGCGGCTCGTACTTTGCCATCGCCCATCCCCATGATTTGCAATGGACAGAACCAATCCTGGACATTTTTGTCCACATCGTAGATTCGCAGAGGCTCGCCAACGCGGAGTTGAACGGTTACTTCCCGTCCATCGGTGGTGTGGCGAACCAATTCTCGTTCGGCAACAACATGTCCAAGTTGATAGTTCATTTTTCAACCTCCATAGAAATCCAACAACCCAGCTACGCGGCCACCAGAACGATGGCACCGCCCGGCCCTGTTGTCGCGATAAGCACGACGCCCGCGATTATGACAATCGTACCTACAACTAATTCCGGATGATCCCTCACGAACTGGGCGGCCGCTTCCGCGATGTCCACGACGGCTTCAACTGTGGCCTCGGCTGCGCACGCTGCAAGACATGCTGCGTATGCAGTCATACACGCAGAGTAGCAGAGCGCCCTGGCCACCCGGCTACGTTTTCGACGGCAGCCTGCGCAACAGTCCTCGTACTCTTCGTCGCAACGATCGGTGCAGGCACTCATAGTGCGCCTCCTCGTGAAAAGTTAGCCCAACAATTACTATGCGAACTGTCGTATTTTTCTAAAACTATTTAAACTATATCACATCTGAAAGATTTTTAAAATAGAAGAATCTCATCAATCAATTGTGGGGTATTCAAACATTTCGTATTTTGTGACAATAAGGACTAAAAACGAAGCCCGTATAATATGAAAAAAATCGGCGGAAGCTGCGGAATGACTTGAAAATACTTGGTGAGCCGTGCAGGATTCGAACCTGCGACCCGCTGATTAAGAGTCAGCTGCTCTACCAACTGAGCTAACGGCCCACATAAATCAGACAATTACAATACAAAAAATCTTCTTTAATCGTCAAGTTTAACCTTGTGTAAGGCTGATACCTTGCCTTTATAATGCAGTTGCTAAAAGCCGTATTCTTGCATTATCATTTTTACATCCTATGTTTAAGGAGACTGCAATGCAAAACTTGATAAAACCTTTGGTCCAGAAAAACGATACAAAGATAATTCTCGTTGTACTCGACGGCCTCGGCGGGCTTCCGATTAACGGCAAGACCGAGATTGAGGCTGCTAATACGCCTAACCTCGACGCCCTCGCAAGGGAATCGGCATGCGGACTGCACGTTCCTGTTGCTTACGGCGTTACGCCCGGCAGCGGGCCCGGGCATTTAGGCCTTTTCGGATACGATCCGCAGGAATTCCAGATAGGCCGCGGCATACTCGAAGCGCTCGGCCTCGGCGTTGAGATAAAAAATACCGATGTGGCTGTAAGATGCAATTACGCGACAATAAAGGACGGAATTATCATAGACCGAAGGGCAGGCAGGATGCCCACAGAACAAACTAAAAAGCTCACGGAAAAATTGCAGGCTGAAATAAAAAAGATTGACGACGCTGAGATAATCTTTGCGCCGGGAATGGAGCACCGTTTTGCGGTGCGGCTGAGATTTCCGTCCGCGCTCGAACATGATGCGGCAATGATTCCCGATACCGACCCGCAGAAAGAAGGAAAGGCTCCGATTCCCCCAACGCCTCTGTCAAAGAGCGCCGAGAAAGTATCAAAAGTTGCCGAACAGATTATAAATAAAGCTCGTGAAATATTGAAGAATGAGGAAAAGGCAAATTTTATCCTCACAAGGGGATTTGCCGTAATGCCGCACATCCCTACATTTGAAGATGCCTTTGGACTGAAGGCGCTTGCGGTCGCCAATTATCCGATGTACCGAGGGCTCGCAAGGCTTGTGCGCATGGAGACCCCCGCGATCGAGGGAACCGTTGAAGATGAGATCATTTTTTTAAAGCAGAAATACAACGATTACGACTTTTTCTTTGTGCATGTGAAAAAAGTAGATTCGTACGGCGAAGACGGCAATTTTGAAGGCAAGGCCGCAAGGATCGAGGAGTTCGATAAACTCCTGCCGCAGATACTCGATTTAAAGCCGGACGTGCTTATGATTACAGGCGATCACTCTACGCCTGCCTTGATGAAAGGCCATAGCTGGCATCCTGTGCCTGTGCTTATAAAATCGCCTTATGTGCTCGGCGGATTGTGTTCGGTATTTTCGGAGCGCGAATGCACAAAAGGAGAACTCGGCATATTCCCGACAGTAAATCTAATGCCCCTTGCGCTCGCGAATGCGTTAAGGCTGAAGAAGTTCGGGGCGTAAAAATTTTACAGATGATTATCAATCGGCTATAATGAAGAATAAAGAGAGGAGGACAAAATGGCAGAAGTTGCAATAAAACTATCAAGAGAGAACTTGATCGAAGGGCTTTCAACCCTCTCTTTCAAGGAAATCAAAGAAATAATGGATTCCCTGATACAGAAAAAGCTGCTTAGAGCGCCCTCTGCAAAGGGTATTCAGAAAAAAGCCTCTGAAATTACAAAAAAAAGAAAGTTGAATGTCGAAGTTGCAGAAGAGGCGGTTAGGTGGGCAAGGGCGAAAAGGTAGTAATTGACACAAATATTTTCATCTCCGCATTCGGATGGGGAGGCAAACCTTTAAAGGTTATTGATCTGTTAGAAAATGCAGAAATAAGAAACTGCGTTTCAGAAGAAATCATTAACGAACTTTTTATTGCGCTGTCGTACCCAAAACTTGGCTTCCCAATAGAACTTCAAACGGAAATTTTAGAATTTATTCTCGCTCATTCCGATTTCTACTCACCCAAAGAGCGCTTAAAACTTGCTACGGATATTAAAGACAATAAATTTATTGAATGCGCAGTCTCGGCAAGCGCAAAGTTTATAATAACAGGCGATAAAGGTCTTTTATCGGTGAAACAGTATAGAGGACTTAAATTTATTACGCCGGAAGATTATCTGAAACTGCGATAATTATAAAATGAGTGTTAATGCCGCACGTCAAAAAAATACTTCAAAATATTTTACTAAAATTAAGGAAAGCGGGTTGTTGATCATATGATAGACACACATTGCCATCTTGAAATGAAGCCCTTTGACGATGACAGGGAAGAGGTCATTAAAAGGGCGAAGGAAGCGGGATTAGAGGCGGTTATAACCATCGGCTCTGATTTTAATGGATGCAAAGGCGCTGTTGAGCTTGCGGAAAAATATGATTTTGTTTACGCAACTGTCGGCATCCATCCGCATGATGCAAAGGATTTTAACGAAGATGTCTTTAATCAGTTGAAAGCATGGGCTAAAGGCGAAGGTCTAAAGGCTAAAGGCAAAGTTGTAGCGATCGGCGAGACAGGCATTGATTATCATTACGACCATTCGCCCCGTGACGTTCAGAAAGAAATCTTTATAAAACAGCTTGGCTATGCCGTTGAATCGGACATGCCGGCCATTATCCACAGCAGGGAGGCAAAGGAAGATACTCTGAAAATCCTTAAGGAGTCTCGCGTTTCAAAGGGCGTCCTGCACTGCTTTTCCGGAGATATGGAAACTGCGGAAAAGGCAATGGAGATGGGGCTTTATATTTCATTCGCCGGAACAATAACTTTTAAAAAGGCATTGCAGATTCAGGAAATAGCTAAGGTCATACCCGACGAATATCTGCTTATCGAAACGGATGCCCCGTATCTTGCGCCGGAGCCTTTCAGGGGAAAGAGAAATGAGCCGGCTTTTGTGAAGCATACGGCAGAGTTCATCGCAAAACTCCGGGGAGTATCGCTTGAGGATATTGACAGGATTACCACTCTTAACGCAAAACGTCTTTTCGGCATCGGAGGCATGCCTGAACGGGGAGAGATAACGTATAAGATACGGGACAGCCTTTATTTGAATATAACCAACCGCTGCACGTCCAAATGCAGCTTCTGCATCAAATTTCACAGCGATTTTGTAAAAGGCCATAATCTCAGGCTTGCGGGAGAGCCTTCGGCGGATGAACTGAAATCGGCGATCGGAGACCCTGCCTTATATAAAGAGGTTGTTTTTTGCGGTTACGGAGAGCCTTTACTCAGGCTTGACATGGTAAAAGAGGTTGCCTCGTGGATAAAGGAAAAGGGAGGCAAAGTAAGGATTAACACAAGCGGACACGGAAATCTTATACACAAAAGGAACATCCTGCCTGAATTACAGGGGCTTGTGGATTCGATTTCAATAAGCCTCGACGCTCATGACGAAGAAACTTATAACAAAATCTGCAACCCCGCGTTCAAAAACGCCTTTGCCGAGGTCGTGAATTTTATAAAAGAATCTAAAAAATATATTCCTGAAGTCATCGCAACAGTCGTAACAGCGGAAGGCGTTGATGTAAATAAATGCAAAGAGATTGCCGATTCTCTCGGAGTGAAACTAAGGGTTAGAAGGCTGGATGTCGTCGGTTAAAACTGCCGGAATGTCTTTTATTTCCACTTCTCCCTGTTCGCCTTTTTTCAGGTTCTTCCACTGGATATTCCCTGCCTTCAGTTCGTTCTCTCCGATTATTAATGCGAACTCCGCTCCGATCCTGTCAGCCTTTCTCAACTGGCTTTTGAGAGATGCTCCGCCATAGTTAGGCTCAACCCAAAATCCATTAGCCCTGAGTTCTTCTGCAATCCTGAAGCCTTCGATCTCCGCCTCTTTTCCGAGAGTTGCGATAAAGACCTTCGGTTTTGGAGTTAAGAGTTCTGGGTTCTGAGTTTGGAGCAGTGCTGCGATCCTTTCCATGCCGATCGCAAAACCTATGGCTGGAGTCGAAGGACCGCCGAATTCCTCGACAAGCCTGTCGTATCTTCCGCCTGCCGCCACTGCCTTCTGCGCTCCTAAATGCTCGCTCGTTACCTCGAAGGTCGTTCTCGTGTAATAATCAAGACCCCTCACTAAATTCGGATTCAGCGTATAAGATATTTTCATTGCATCCAGTCTCGATACGAGTTCGTTAAAATGTTCCCTGCAATCTCCGCATAAATGCTCTGCAACGGCGGGCGCTCCTTTTCTAAGCTCTATGCACCGCTCTACCTTGCAATCCAGTATTCTCAAGGGATTCGCGTTGTATCTCCTTTGGCAGTCGGGACAGAAATCGGATAGCTTATTTTCAAAAAACTTCAAGAGGGCGTTTTTGTAATCAGGCCTGCATTTTTCGCAGCCGATGGAATTCAGCTCAAAGTTTACATCCTTCAGCCCTATTCCTTCGAGGAGATTTTTGAGCATTGCTATAACCTCCGCATCGAGGGACGGCTGGGCTATACCGAATGCCTCTACTCCGATCTGATAGAACTGCCTGAACCTGCCCTTCTGCGGCCTCTCATATCTGAACATCGGGCCCGAATAAAAGAACTTCTGCGGAGACGGCAGATTATAGAGATGATGCTCCACATAGCATCTTACGGCAGGGGCTGTTCCCTCAGGCCGCATTGTGATGCTTCTCCCCGCCTTGTCGGGAAACGTGTACATCTCTTTTTCGACTATATCCGTTGTTTCTCCGATGCTCCTGATGAATACATCGGTGGATTCTATGATGGGAATCCTTATCTCCTGAAAGCCGTATCTTTGAAATATCTCTCTCGCATTGGATTCTATTTTCTGCCAGATATGAATGTCCGGAGGCAGTATGTCCTGAATGCCCTTTAGAGCGTTATACGCCACCTTCCTCCCCTTCCCTCTCCTTATCGAATTCGAGCATCTTGAAATGGCTGTCTATAAGCCTTTTAATCTCCTCTTTGAAATGGCGCCTGATGCCCTTGAGATCGACAATATCTTCGTGTATCTTCACGACCTTTTCCTGCGCATCTTTTATCATGGTATCGGCCTTAAGCTCAGCCTCTTTCAGGATGAGTTCCGCTTCCTTTCGCGCGTTGGTCTTGTAATCCTCCACCATCTGCTGCGTGGCCATCAGCGTCTCGCGGAGCGTGGCGTCCATATTGCTGTATTCCTTAAGCTGCTCGTCCGCCCTGCTTAACTGCTCTTTTAAAGACGCGTTATCCCTTAAAAGCTCCTCGAGTTCCTCCCGCAGCAGTTCGAGAAAAGAGTATACCTCATCTACATCAAACCCCCTGAACCGCATCGGGAACTGCTTTTGCTGAATATCAAGCGGCGTTATTCTCATATCAAAGCCCCTCCTTTCATTTTATAACCTATTTCTATCAATGAACCTATCAGGAATTTCTGAGTAAATATAATAGCAAGAATAACGATCAAAGGAGAAATATCGATCGGGCCGAGCCTGTGCCCTATAAGACTCCTTATGGGTCTTAAGACCGGCTCCGTAACCGAATGGAGAAACCTTACGATCGGATTATAAGGGTCTGGGTTGACCCAGCTTATTAGAGCGGCTATTATTACGACCCATTTGTAAATATCCAGAAGTATGTCGAGGATATTCGCTATTGCCAGCACCAGATTTGCGAAGATAAACATTACTCCCTCCTCCCGAGTTCTTCAGCGCGTTTAACTGCCGCCTGAAGAGCGTCCATTACTGTATTTTTAAAATCTTTTTCCTCAAAGACTTTCAGTCCCGCCGCTGTTGTGCCTCCGGGCGATGTAACCATCTCCCTGAGCTTCTCAGGCGACATTCCGGTATCGAGCAGTTTAGCTGTTCCCAATAACGTCTGAACTGCAAGTTCAACGGCATGCTCTTTGTTGATGCCCATTTTCACTCCCCCTTCTATCAGCGCCTCTACAAACAGCGCGATAAAGGCAGGCCCGCTGCCGGACAAAGCGGTAACCGCGTTCATGTACTTTTCGGGCATTGTAAGAACCCTGCCCACAGACATAAAAATATCCCTTACAATCGCGATGTCTCTGTCGGAGAAACATTCGCACAAGGACATAACGGACATGCCCTCCTGAACAAGCGCGGGGGTATTGGGCATTACCCGTATGAGCTTTTTTGTTTTCAGCTTTGATTGCAAGTATGAAAGCGTTATTCCCGCGGCTATCGATACCACCGTCTTATCATCAGTAACAGCGTCTTTTATTTCATCTAAAACAGAGGCCATGTTCTGCGGCTTAACGGCGAGGATTATTATATCGCACAAATTTGCGACTCCTTTATTGTCGGCCGTTGTCTTTACTCCGTATGTCTTTTCGAGATATTGCCTCCGTTCTTCCATAGGCTCGGAGACGATTATATTCTTCATACCCTGAGAGGTCATGCCCTTTATCAGAGCTTCCGCCATATTCCCGCCGCCTATAAAACCGATCATCCGTTTACCCCTTCCTCTCCTCAACTATTTTCATCTCCAAAAGCCTTTGCCTTTCATGCTCTATTTCCCGCTTGAGCACTTTAGGATTAGGTAATTTTAACCTATATTTAGAAGCAAATACCTTATTATTCATACCGCCGAGAGCATATTCTACTACCGTATTCTTTTTATCCGAACAAAGAACAATGCCTATGGGATCATTTTCATCAGGAAGTTTCTCTCTGTCTTTGAGATAGTTCACGTAGAGATTCATTTGTCCTGCATCGGCATGGGTAAACTCGCCGAGCTTTAAATCTATCGCAACAAGGCATCGCAATGCCCGGTGATAAAGCAGGAGGTCAAGGCGGTAATGGCTCCCTTCAAGAGTTATCCTCTTTTGTCGGGCAATAAATGTAAAACCATTTCCTAATTCAAGAAGGAAATGCTCAAGATGCATTATCAATGCCTCTTCGAGTTGTGATTCGGAATATTCATCTTTTAAGCCGAGAAATTCAAGGATATAAGGGTCTTTTATCTCGTCTTCCGGTTTAAGCATTATAGGCTTTTCATGTGCTTTGGAAATAACTGCTATTTTACGTTTGGACAAAGCAGTTCTTTCATAAAGCATTGACTGGATTTGTCTGTCTAATTGTCTTACTGACCAGTTTCCTTTAATACATTCTGACTCGTAGAATTCGCGCTGGTAATGGTCATCGAGGCGCATAAGTAAACAGTAGTGAGACCATGAGAGAGGGAATTGTGCAGACAGTGTGGTCGAAATCGTTGATTGGATAGACGGTGTCTGGCTTTTTAAATGCATATGAGATTCTTTAGACAACGTCTGAACTATTGAAGATAATCCGGCAGACAGTATTTGCCCCTTTTTGTCTGTAGATTCTTCAGACAGTGTCTGAAGAATTTTTTGAAGTGGATAAGTAAGATAAAACTGCCGCATTAAATTTAAATTTATATAACCAACCCCTTTGCCAAATCTTTCGGTCAGATCAAAAGACAATCTTTTTAAAAGCGTTTCTCCATACTCAGCCCTTTCTTTCCCTTTCTGCTCATGCTCCACAATCCTCCTGCCGATGAGCCAATAAGTAGTCACCAGAGCAGTGTTCACATACCGAACTGCTGTTCTGCGGCCTTGTTCAATAAGGGATGATAGGTCGGTGATAAGGGTTAAATATGTGTGCTTTTTAGTGGGTTGTTTCATGTCCTCATATCTCCAGCAAGTCCAATTCCTCAAACACCTGTTGCACCAGTGTATCTGCTTGTTTATGATCGTGTGTCCTCTGGAAGAAGGCTTCAAATAGTTTTGCCTTCAGGTCTTTTATATATCGCTCATAATCATCAACAGCCTTTATGACTACAGATGCTTGCTTTGGAATCTTTATCAGAAAACTATTCGGCTTTTGGGAATAAATAATAAACTTTGCCTCTTCTAAATTCGCTGCATCGTATTTAAATCCACTCTCTGATACAACTTCCTGCTGCCCTATGAAATATGAGCCGAGCTTTAATGGTTCATTAGGGACTGAGATTTCCCTTGCACCTTTCAGATATTTTGAGTCAATAAACTCCTCAGGAAATTTCTTTACTCCGTCTGGAATTATCTCTTCAATAACCTGCTCTTTAAGCTTCTCAATATCTCTTTTGGTCTTTACCTGTTTTACTTTCTTCCGTGATTTTGCCAAATCAATTCTTTCCCTGACCATCTCTGTAAGTCCATCGTACAAGGGATTCAGATATTTCTTTGGGTCAAGCCCAAGCGCCTCAAGCACAGCACTGTCAAGCGCCTGCCTGTCTTTCATTTTTACTTCTTCAAAGATGGGTTTGATTGGACGGGTGAGAAGTTTATCAAAGGCTTTCAGAATTTTGGAAGGCTGCGACTTTGTAATATCTGGAATAAGTAATTCCTCAAACTCATATACTGTGAGGTCAAGCGCCCCTTCTCCGAGCATTATCCTACCTGTAACCTCCATAAACAGAAATGTTATAGAAGAATTAAGTAATGCCGCTAATAGTCTTAGATTTTCATTGGCTTTTATCTCATAAAGACGCTTATCTGCAAGAAAACCTCCAATATTTAAAGGCATAAAGAATCTAGCATTCCAATGCTCTTGAACAAATATATCCCACGGCTTACGCTCGCCTATGTCATACCATAACCTTCTGCCCTTTACAGATGGGACTTCAGGATAAGAAACTCCTTCCTCTGTTGCCTGACCTTCACCATGTTTTATGTATTTCAGGGCATTTGTACCTCTAAGCAGCTTCTTTTCTTTATTGCATTTAAAAAGATAACGATTTGTTTGTAAAGAGCTATCAATCTTTATCCTGTCAAGCTCCTTAAAGGATTTTATTATCGGCACTAAAAACTCATTCTCAATTCCCCAATGTTTTGCCTTTTCTTCAGTGAGATAGAAAAAGTCGTTTATGCCTGTTGTATAGCCCCTTCTTACATCGGCTAACTCTTTTAAAGGCACAAGCTTATTTCTGCACCTTTCCAATATCTCAAAATAAACATCAGGCGCTCTCAGGTATTGCCCCCATTTAACTGTCTTGCCTGATTTTTCAACATCTTTAAGGAGATTGCCTTGTTTTATGACCCTAATCCTGAAGGCTTCATCCTCATGACATGCAAGTCTATCAAAAGTATTAGTAATTTTTGTGCCTATAATCTTAAAGTACGAGTCACCTTGTGTTTCTATCGGAATAAGTAGCCGATCAAGCCCAAACCATCTCTGCATTGGAAGTTTTATATCCCATTGGATAAGGTCTTTAAGCCGTTTTTTTATTTTTACGAATTTAACATTATTGTCGTTTCTCTGTTCTTCATTTTTGCACCGCTCAAGTATCGTAACAATCGTATTTACTGCTGCGTCTTCAAACCATGGCTCGCAGCGTGATTCAATTATGGCGACTATCTTAAAGTTTTTAAGAAAGAATTTTTGAAGCTCATATCCATATGCAACATCAAGCCATGCATTTGAAGTTACGATACCCATTCGTCCGTCATCTTTAAGATGTTTTGCTGTATGAAAAAATAGATAGGCATAAATGTCTGCCTGTCCTGAAAGCTTTAAGTCTCCATTATCGAAAAGCTCCGGATAATCTTGTCTCCAGTCCTGAGCAAGAACTTTAGTAACTTTGCCCTTGTATCCTTTAATGCGTTTTTCTATAAGCTCCTGTCTGATATACGGGAAATTGCCGACAATTGCATCGAATAAAGGGATTTTTTCATCTATCATGAACCCCCCTTTTAGTTCCCCCCTTAATAAGGGGGGAGATGAGGGGGGTATGGGTTTTGGAGGTGGAAACTTGAAAGTGTCATCAGGTTTGACTTCAAAAAAGTCTTTTGAAATTACCCTCGGAAAATTTGCGTAATCTTCGATGTTTTGCCGATAAAGGTTAATCGTGGCAAGTTCGGCAGGAAAATGGGCAATATCAATGCCCCATATTTGAGAAAGCAATTTTTTGTGATCTTTTTCTCCTGAGTTTCTCATTCTGTCATATGCCCTTATGAGAAAAGTTCCAGTGCCGCATGTAGGGTCCAATACCTTATCAGACTTTGTTCTTATGCAAAAGGCTGTCATCAGGTCAACAAGGTTTTCATTGGTGAAATATTGTCCAAGCGAGTGCCTTTCTTCAGGCGGTATCAACTTTTCAAAGACATTTCCTATAACATCCTGCGGCATGTGTGAAAAATTGTATCTATTCAGGTTGTCAAGAAGATTTGTTAGGGATTCAACGCCGCTTGATGGAAAAGGCACCTTATCAGGAAAGTCCTCTTCAAATACTGCTTGATAGTCTATCTGCCTTGCAATCTCAAAATATTCTTTCAGCTTTTTGCCTACTTTTTCAGGGTTGATTCCATGCAAATCGAGCTTTGGAATATCTGAGCGGAATCTACGCAAGGTTAAATAAAAGAGTATTTTTCCTAAAATCATGTAAATAATCTGTATTGATACTGTTTCATAGAAGGACTCTCATGACTCTTATGTGGCAATGCCCTGTTTTACAGCCCAGTTAAAAAGCTCATTTTTGAACGCTGCACTTTTTCCTATTTCCGTTATTAATGACTTATGTATGTGAGGCCAG
>JACREW010000219.1 GCA_016212685.1 Nitrospirota bacterium | reverse complement strand
GGCTGATGATAGCGCCTTCAGGCCGCTTACTCTTTCATTGATATAACTGACAACAAGCTCTTTCTTTAAGTCGGCAGTGGCATTAAGCTGGGCGTACATCCTCTGTTCAATCGCTTTTTTTTCGTGTTCGTAACTCAATGCAACTAAAAAAGCAATTATCACGATAATGAGGAAAAACACGCCTGCTGTGAATCTGAACTTTATGGTGTTAAAAATGCTCATTCAATTATCTCCGCAGAACTTATCTTCATGTTTTTTGCAACATCTATTGCAGTCTGCCGGTCAAAATACTTTATGATGTCCTCCGGCTTTTTATCCTTTGAAATGAAACCTTTCATTTTAAGAAATTCGAATTCCTTATTTATGTCCCCGCCTTCCATGAAGGTGAATTCACAGGCTACCTTGGAATAAACATTCATGGCGCCTACAATAGGACAGCCGACAGCGATCAGCTCATTCAGGTCTTCGGAAGAAATGGCGGTTAACTCTTTGATATATTTATTAAGAGGAAGCGGGACAATCTTCATGGACTCCTCAGCCATCCACATGCTTGCCATGTCGAGATTTCTCACTGATTTCCTGAGCCACTTTACAGCCCTTATCTGAGCGGCGATAATAGCCTTTACAGCGTCTTTATGCCTTTCTCCGTAATCCTTTCTTATATTAAAAAAGCCGTAGCTCGAGAATGAGCGGTGAATTGTGTGGAGCGTAGGGTCTATCTTTGTAAATATCGTTGCAGTGGGCTCGAATGATGTAAAGGCATCTATTTTATTATTTCTTATGGCGTCGAGGATGTCCTTTGCATCCATCGGCATATGCCTTATGTCATTCTCCGATAAGCCTTCCTCGGTTAAAAGCCTCAGCAGATAATAATGCGCAATCGAGCCGTAAGGATACGCTACCCTTTTGCCTTTTAAATCCTTTGCTCTGTAAATATCACGGGATACGAGCGACACGCTGCCCTTATGGAATACTGTCATCACCTTTACATGCCCCTCGGATGCTATTTCTAATGTAGGCATATCTCCTATGATTGAACCCTCGATCAGCCCTTTCTTCATAAAATAATTTACATCAGGGCCCTTCATAAAAGGATAAAATCTGACTGTATATCCTATCTTCTTGAGCTCTCTCTTAAATGCCTCATCCCTTTTCATAACCTCAACTATATGGTTGACGGTAGACCACGGAGTAGGCACGCCTATCTCTATGACCTTTTCGTCATCTGAGAATTTATAGTTTTTATACACAGGATGTTTTTCCAGATCTGTAATCTGGACACTTTTTGTCTTTTTACAGGCCGCCGAAAGCATGAATGACAGGGATGCGATTACGACAACGATTGCGGCGAAGGGAGCAATTTTCAGCAATGGTTTCATACTTAAGGATAACAAAAAGCAGGCGGATTTAAAACAAAAAATTTAGGACAGGGAAAGGGAGTAGAGGCGCCATATTTTCATCCACTCCTTTTTTTAAAACTTAAACGCGATTTCTGCAAGGAAAGTTAAATCGGTTTCAGGCTTATTAAGCCCGCAGAAGAAGTAGGTAGTCAGGACACTATATTTACTCGATTTATAAAAAAAGATTTTAAATGGGCGTCTCACCGGTATGCCCATGTCATAATGACATAATAAGCAGCAAAAACTTATATTTATTTGTCAATTTGACAAAAGCGCGAAAAATATTTAGAGACTCCTCATTATAACCTATTGAAAATAAACTAACTTCATCCTTCAAATATCTTGGCATAAAAATAGCACTAAAAAATGATTCAGACAGGAGGTTAAGAGTGAGTCCCAAGGATATTACACGAAGAAGACTGATGGAGATAGGAATAAAGGTAATGGGCGGGTTTATAAGCGCCACCAGCGCTTTCCCCATTATAGGTTTTATAACGGCTCCTTCATTAAAGCAAGAGGAAGATAAGTGGATCGATGTCGGAGCAATAAACGATTTCCCCCCTGGAACCTATATAAAAGGGGTAATGGAATCACAGGTAAAAGACGGCTGGTATATCACAAAAGAAAGGGCGCTCTGCTGGATAAAGGTCGATGGCGATAAAATCGTAGCCGTTTCCGCTACATGTTCCCATCTTGGGTGTAATGTCTATTGGGATGAGGCGTCAAAAAACTTTAAATGTCCATGTCATGCGGGTGTTTATGACTCTGAAGGCAAGGTAATAAAAGGTCCGCCGCCGAGAGCGCTCGACAGGCTTCAGGTAAAGGTCGAGGGGGAAAGGATATTAGTAAATTCTATTCCGGTGCCTTACGGGGAGGGGAAGAATGTTTAGAAAGGTTTACTACTGGATAGACGAGAGACTGAATATCCGGCCGTATATAAGGAAAGAGATACTCGATAAGCCGGTGCACGGCAGGCTGAATTTTACTTATTGCTTTGGCGGAATGACATTTTTCCTGTTTCTTCTTTTAACCATTACAGGCGTATCGATGGCTATATATTATGTGCCTTCTCCCGACCACGCTTATGATACCGTTGACTATTTAACCTATCAAATTTTTATGGGCAAGGTTATCAGGGGCGTTCATCACTGGGCGGCAAACCTTATGGTGGTGACGGTATTTCTCCATATGCTGAGGGTCTATATACATGGGGCATATAAAAAACCTCGGGAGCTTAACTGGATTACAGGCGTTATGTTGTTTGTTTTGGTCCTTAGCTTCAGTTTCACCGGGTATCTCCTACCATGGGACCAAAAGGCATACTGGGCTACGAAGGTTGGAACTCAGATGCCGGGATCGGTCCCGCTTATCGGAGATTACGTCGTTAGAGTTCTTCGCGGCGGCAGCAAAATCGGGGCGCTCACGCTGTCCAGGTTTTATGTCCTCCACGTTATATTTCTGCCTTCTATGATTGCCGCCTTACTAATCGGTCATTTTGCAATGATCAGGAGACAGGGGATAGCCGAGCCTTTGTGAGAGATAAAGTAATGGAGACTATAAAATGGAGAATATAAAAAAGACAGAAGAAAAAGAGGGCACAACCTTTTATCCTTCGCATCTCTTTAAAGAGATGGTAGTTATGATGTTTGTTTTTGTGCTTGTCTCGTTTATTCTGGCATTAGTATTTCCCGTAAAACTCGGCGACCCTGCCGACCCGACCGATTCCTCGTTTGTCCCGAAACCGGAGTGGTATTTCCTGGCTATATTTCAGCTCCTGAAATATTTTCCCGGAGTTTTTGAGGCAATTGCCGCTGTCGGAGTTCCTGTCGGAAGTATTATTCTCTTGATGTTATTACCGCTTATCGACAAAAACCCTGAAAGAAGGCCGCGGAAAAGACCGATAGCAATGGCGCTGATGGTTATAATATTGGCAGTTACAGCGATTTTGACTTTACTGGGGGCTGTAACCTGACAAACAGAAAGGAGGGCGAGGAGAAAAATAGTTTGGGGTTGACTTTTAAATAAGTTAATAAATCTTTTAAGACTCATCACTCGGAGGTTGAAATGAAAAGGTTAAGCGTATATTTTTTATGTCTATTTATGGCGGTTGCCGTTTCCTTTGCTTATGCCGCTGAAGAGAAAAAGCCTAAAGGAGACCAGAGATTACTCGCAAAGAAGGTAAGTTCGGCGCCTGCAGATGCGAGCAGTCCGCAGTGGAAAGAGGCGGTTGAATCAAAATTTGTATTTGAGGGAGCAGGCGCATTCGAAAATAAATTGCTGAATGTCTCTGCCAAGGCTGTCTATACAAAAGATGAAATGTTTTTACTCTTTGTCTGGCAGGATGAAGAGGCAAGCCTTGTTAAGGGAACATGGAAGCTGCAGGGCGGGAAATGGGTTAAACAGAAAGGCGACGAAGACAGACTCGGTGTTACATGGGAAATAAACAGGATCGATAAATTTGCCACAAAGGGATGCGCTATTCTCTGTCATAACGAGTCAAAGAATAAGGAAGACTGGTATTATGCCGTAAATTCACCTGCGGAAAAAGGGGACATGTGGCACTGGAAGGCATACAGGTCAAACCCGATGGGCTATGCCGATGACGGTTATGTGACGGTCGGAAAGAAACCCGAGGAAGGAAGAAAAGGCGATGCCGGGACAGGCAAGGCAAAGAAAAACATGACAGCGGATAAGTCGAAACCGGCCTTTATGCAGGATCCGAATAAGCCGGCGTCGATAAAGGGATTTCTGGTTGCCGATGAGGCGGTCGAGATAAAGGACTATTCAAAATTCAAGGAAGGAGACCAGATACCGCAGCATATGCTCTCTAAGTTCGGTGGAAGTTTTGGAGATGTTAAAGCCAACGGTGTCTGGAAAGATAAAAAATGGACACTCATGCTCTATAGAAAGCTGAACACAGGGCATGAAGACGATGTTGTCTTTAATCCGGATAAGGTATATACCTTCGGCGTAGCGGTATTTAATAACTCGCATGATGAAAACAGTTATAACTCCGCGCCGCTTAAGCTTGAATTCAAATAATATAATAAAGGGGAGAGGGATCCATCAGCCCTTTCCCCTCTGCCTCTAAAGTTTTAATTTTCTGTATAAAGTCTTGAGTCCTATCCCGAGCTCCCTTGACGCCTCTGTCTTATTTCCTTTAACGGCGCTCAT
>JACREW010000217.1 GCA_016212685.1 Nitrospirota bacterium | reverse complement strand
GCCTCTTTAAATCCTTCTGTGTTGCCATGATTATGTCCTTTCCTGCCATCCTGTCCTCCTCTTAAATCAGACAGTTTAACAGTCTCTCTATAGGACATTTCTAAATTGGCAGTATAGGACATTATCATGTTGGCGTTACAGTTTTCAAAACAAAAGTTTTCAAAACAAAAGCCCTGACTGGATCAGGGCTTTTGCAAGACTCAGAATCTATTTTTATATTATTTTTTCTGCATTCTGTCGCCTTTTTTCTGCATGCGGTCTCCCTGCCTTTGCATGCGCTCGCCTTTCTTCTCCATCATGTCGCCCTGTTTCTGCATCCGCTCTCCCCGGCGCTCCATTATCTCGCCCTTCTTCTCCATTTTCTCAGCCGCCTTTTCGTGTCCTGCCTCTCTCATCTTTTCGGCCTTTTCCTGCATCATCTCGCCCTTCTTCTCCATCATCTCGCCTCTTTTTTCCCTTCTCTCGCCCTTTTTCTCCATCATCTCGCCGCGGTGTTCCCTCATCTCTCCTTTTTTCTCCATGCGCTTTCCGGCCTTCTCTTTCGGAGCGGGCTGTTCCGCCGCAATGCCTTGCGGCGCTTGCACAAACATTATTCCTACGACCAATAACACTGCATAAATCAGTTTCTTCATCTTTGCTTACCTCCGGTTTACTTTTTGTTTTTAGTATACCACTTACAGGTTGTTTGTCAAACTTTTTGAAATGAAACTTATTAAACAATTTTGTTGCAAATGAAACATAAATGTAATAAAAGAAAATCGAAGGGTCAGCCGGTATTCCCATGTTTCCTTTTAATATCAACAAATATCGAATGCTGGCACGCTCATTGCTTTGTCTTTATTAGGAATAAATTTTTTGACAGGAGGATGTTCATGAGACAGATAGCAGTGTACGGCAAGGGCGGCATTGGCAAATCCACAACAACCCAGAATACCGTCGCAGGCCTTTCAGAGGCGGGTTACAAATGCATGATAGTGGGCTGCGATCCGAAGGCGGATGCAACGAGGCTGATACTCCACAAAAAGGCACAGACAACAGTAATGGACCTCGCGAGGGAAAGAGGCACTGTCGAAGACCTCGAAATCGATGAAGTGCTTCTTACCGGTTTTAATGGCATCAGATGTGCCGAATCAGGAGGCCCTGAGCCGGGTGTAGGGTGTGCAGGCCGTGGTGTTATCACTGCCATAAACTTTCTTGAGGAGAATGGCGCTTACGAGGCGGACACCGATTTTGTTTTTTATGATGTCCTCGGGGACGTTGTCTGCGGAGGTTTTGCAATGCCCATCAGGGAAGGCAAGGCAAAGGAGATATATATCGTCACCTCAGGCGAGATGATGGCAATGTATGCTGCAAACAACATTTCACGGGGTATCCTCAAATACGCGCAAAGCGGCGGGGTTCGGCTCGGAGGCCTCATCTGCAACAGCAGAAAGACGGACAAGGAATATGAGCTGATCGCAGAGCTTGCAAAGAGGCTTAACACACATATGATACATTTTGTGCCAAGGGACAACCAGGTGCAGAGGGCTGAGTTGAGGAGAATGACGGTCATCGAATATTCTCCCGACCACCAGCAGGCCGATGAATACAGAACTCTGGCAAAGAAGATAGCCGAGAATAGGAACCTCGTTATCCCGACCCCTATGAGCATGGATGAGCTGGAACAGTTGCTCATGGATTTTGGGATACTTGAAAATGAGGAAGCGGTAGCGTAAGGAGGATAAATGAGCACTGCGATTAAAGATACCCAGAAAATGATAGAAGAAGTGCTGGAGGCCTATCCTGAAAAGACCAAAAAGGATAGGGCTAAGCATTTAGCTGCAAACGATCCCACCGGACAGTGCAGCACATGCCAGGTAAAGTCCAATATGAAATCGAGGCCGGGCGTTATGACCGTTCGCGGATGCGCCTATGCCGGAGCAAAAGGCGTTGTATGGGGTCCGGTAAAGGATCAGGTAACGATCAGCCACGGGCCGGTAGGCTGCGGGCAGTATAGCTGGTGGTCGCGCAGGAACTATTACAATGGACAGACCGGAGTCGATACCTTCGGCACCATGCACATAACAACGGACTTTCAGGAAAGGGATATAGTATACGGCGGCGACAAAAATCTTCACGCCGCGCTGCATGAATTAAAGGGGCTGTTCCCGCTCGCAAAGAGCATGGGCATACTTTCGGAGTGTCCTGTGGGGCTTATCGGAGACGACATAGAGGCAGTATCCAAAACAGCATCCAAGGAACTCGATATTCCCATAGTGCCTGTGCGGTGCGAAGGCTTCAGGGGCGTGAGCCAGTCTCTCGGACATCATATCGCTAACGATACGATAAGGGATTATATCCTCGGCAAAGGAGAGCTTGATAAATCCACCCCGTATGACGTGGCCATTATCGGAGATTACAACATCGGCGGCGATGCGTGGGCATCGAGAAAGATGCTCGAAGAACTGGGCCTGAGGGTCATCGCGCAGTGGACAGGGGACGCGTCAATTAACGAAATGGGCATAGCTCACAAGGCGAAGCTTAACCTTGTTCACTGTTACAGGTCGATGAACTATATCTGCAGGCACATGGAAGAGACATACGGCACCCCGTGGGTTGAATTCAATTTCTTCGGCCCTACAAAAATATATCAGAGCATCAGGAAAATAGCGTCTTATTTCGACGACAGGATAAAAGAGAACGCCGAGAAGATGATAGAGAAGTATAAACCCGTTATGGACAAGATAGTCGAAGCATACAAGCCGAGGCTTGAAGGCAAGAAGGTAATGCTCTATGTAGGCGGCCTGAGGCCGAGACATACCATAGGCGCGTATGAAGATCTCGGCATGGAGGTTATCGCATCGGGTTACGAATTCGGACATAACGACGATTACAAGAGGACATATCCCGATATGAAGGAAGGCGCTGTGATCATGGATGACGCCACTCTTTACGAAATGGAGGAGTTCACCAGGAGGCTCAGGCCCGATATGGTCGGCTCCGGAATTAAAGAGAAATATTCCTATCACAAGATGGGAGTGCCTTTCAGGCAGATGCATTCGTGGGATTATTCGGGGCCGTATCATGGCTTTGACGGGTTCCCTGTATTCGCAAGGGACATGGACATGACGGTAAACAGCCCTACATGGGATTTGATACGGAGGAAAAGATGATAAGGCTAAAGATAAGAGACCATAACGACCTTTTTCAGGGGCAGGAGTATATCGAGCAGTTCGAGCGGAAGAGAGAGTTCGAGAAAGGGCCTTCGGACGAGGAAATCAGGCGCGTAGCCGAATGGACAAAGACGGAGGAATATAAAGAAAAGAACTTCGCAAGGCAGCATATAAAGATAAATCCCGCAAAGGCGTGCCAGCCGCTCGGCGCGGTCTTCTGTGCCTCGGGCTTTGAAGGCACAATGCCGTTTGTGCAGGGGGCGCAGGGATGCGTGGCATATTTCAGGAGCCATCTGAACAGGCACTTCAAGGAGCCTTTCGCGGCCATCTCGACATCCATGACCGAGGACGCCGCTGTTTTCGGAGGCCTGAACAATATGCTCGAAGGCCTTGAGAATGCTTATGCCCTTTACAAGCCTAAAATGATTGCAGTCTCAACTACCTGCATGGCGGAGGTTATCGGCGACGACCTGAACGCTTTTATAAAACAGGCAAAAGAAAAAGGGCTTATCCCTAAAGATCTGCCGGTGCCGTTTGCGCATACGCCGAGCTTTGTGGGCTCCTACATTACCGGTTATGACAACATGATGAAGGGAATACTCTCCGGCATCACGGCAGGCAAAAAAGGCGAGCCGAATAGCCGAACTACGAACAAAATAAATTTCATCCCGGGCTTCGACACCTATACAGGGGATTATTTCGAGTTAAAGAGGCTCATGAACATGATGGGAGTAAAGCATACGGTCCTCGCGGATGTAAGCAATGTGTTCGATTCTCCCAACACCGGCAAGCACACGCTTTATCCGGGCGGCACCCCGCTTGCGGACGCTATGGACTCGATTAACGCCGATGCAACCATTGCGCTCCAGAAATATTCCACGTTCAAGACTATGGAATATGTCGGGAAGGAATGGAGTCAGAAGACCGCCGTTCTTACGCCCATAGGCATAAAGAATACCGACAGGTTTTTTGATGAGATAAGCAAGATCACCGGCAAGCCCGTGCCTCAGGAAATAGAGGACGAGCGCGGCAGGGCTGTTGACGCGATGATAGATTCACATCCTTATGTGCATGGAAAGAGGTTTGCGCTGGTAGGAGACCCCGATATGCTGATGGGGCTGGTGAGTTTCCTGATGGAGATGGGCGGCATCCCCGTGCATATCGTATGCACAATGGGAGATAAAAAATTCACGGAGGATTTGAATGCCCTCTTGAGCGAGAGCCCGTTCGGCGCGGAGGCCAAGGTTTATACGGGCAAGGACATGTGGCATCTAAGGTCTCTCCTATTCACCGAGCCGGTCGATCTGCTAATCGGAAATTCGTACGCGAAGTTTCTCTGGAGAGATACGGAGACCCCTCTTATAAGGATAGGGTTTCCGCTATTTGACAGGCATCACCTCCACAGGTATCCGGTAATCGGGTATCAGGGAACGATAAACCTCGTGAGTTCCGTTGTGAACACGGTTTTGGACGAGATGGACAGAAAAACAATTAATACCACGAGCTTTGACGTGATCAGGTAGAGAACATAACTCCCCCTCCCCCCTCTTACATTAAGAGGGGGAATGAAGATTGGGCATTACATTAAGAAGGGATTGATTCCTCCCCTTAAGATAAGGGGAGGTTTGGAGGGGTTATGAGAAGGGATAGAAGATGATAATGAACATGGACAAATTGCTGCAAAGCGGTTGTGAACGGGAGAAGAAGGACAAGGTCTGCCGTTCGCGGGGCGGGGAATCGTGCGCCTTTGACGGCGCCATGATAGTCCTTCAGCCCATTGCGGACGCAGCGCATATCGTCCACGGCCCTATTGCATGCTGCGGGAATTCATGGGAAGGCAGGGGAACATTGTCTTTGAAGGGCGACCTGCACAGAATGGGCTTTACAACGGACATGAGCGAGAAGGATATCATCTACGGCTCTGAAAATAAGCTCTATGATGCGATCTTGCGAACTTATGAATCGGTGAAGCCGAAGGCGATATTTGTCCATGCCACGTGCGTAAGCGGTCTGATAGGCGAAGACATCGAGGCGATCTGTAAAAAGGCCGAAACGTATCTCGGCATTCGGGTAATACCCGTGAATGCGCCGGGTTTCGTCGGCCCTAAGAATCTCGGCAACAGAATAGCCGGTGAGGTTTTGCTCGATTATGTGATAGGAAGCGGCGACCTGTCTGAAGGGGACAGTCCCGATTCTACGGCTTCTATAACCCCTCCTTCGCCTCCCCTTAATTTAAGGGGAGGATGGGTGGGGTTATCCGGGACAGTCCCCTATGGTGAGGAAAGGTTAATAAATCTCATAGGTGAATACAACATAGCGGGCGATTTATGGCTTGTCGAGCCTGTCTTTAAAAAAGCAGGAATAAGGGTTCTTTCGAGGATGACAGGCGATTCGACATTTGAAGAGATAACATACGCGCACCGTG
>JACREW010000216.1 GCA_016212685.1 Nitrospirota bacterium | reverse complement strand
GCCGTGCCCTTCAAGCCCCAAGTAGAGGTATTTAAAGGGATGCATATGGCCGGGTATGTTGCTGTATACCGCTGTAAAAACTTCAAGGAGCAGAAGGAAGACATTGGCTATCATCGCGTAAGTAACGATCTTGCCTATAGCCTGGATAGGCTCCTTGCCCGGATCAAACTTAGTGAACTTCCTTACTATCAAGGCGAGGATAATAAGGAGCGCGGGGCCTCCTGCGAATGCCGACGCAAGGAATCTGGCTGCCATTACAGCGCTCAACCAGAAATGCCTGCCCGGAAGTCCGGCATACAAAAACGCCGTAACAGTATGTATGCTGACCGCCCATGGTATCGAGAGGTATATCAGCGGCTTCACCCAAGCAGCCGGCCTCACGCCTTTTTTATCGGCATGCAGTGTTGCCCAGCCTATAATTATATTGAGAACTAAATAACCGCCGAGAACAACGCTGTCCCAGAACATAATCGAGTTCGGCGTCGGGTGCAGCATGACGTTCATTATCCTCATAGGTTGTCCCATGTCCACAAAGATAAACAATATGCACATCGTGACTGCAGAGACTGCCAGAAACTCTCCTAAGATAACTATCTTGCCGAATTTTTTGAAGTCATGAAGATAATAGGGTATGACGAGCATAACCGCCGAAGCAGCCACACCGACTAAAAAGGTAAACTGTCCTATATACAATCCCCATGAAACATCCCTGCTCAGGCCTGTCAATCCCAGGCCGTAGTTGAACTGCTGCATATAAGCAATGAATCCGATGCCGATAACGGCAAACAGGGAAAATACCCATGCCCAATATCTTTTAGTGCCGACTAACGCCTTCTCAAGCATTTCTGTCACCTCCCGGTATGTCTAATATGTAATAAACGCTTGGACGTGTTCCGAGCTCGGACTTACGCCTTATGGTATAATTATTCGCAAGGGCTTTCCGGACCTCGGAATCGAGATCGGTGATATCCCCAAAGATCAACGCGCCGTTCGACGCCTCTACGCATGCCGGCATAAGGCCTTTGGCGAGCCTTTCCTCGCAGAATGTGCACTTCTCCACCACTCCGATCATCCTTGTCGGATATTCGGCGTTCGGCTCCTTTACGAATGGTCTCGGATCCCGGTAATTGAAGCTCCTTGCGCCGAAGGGACATGCGGCCATGCAATATCTGCATCCTATGCAGCGGTGCAGGTCCTGCATTGTGATGCCGTCCTTTCTCTTGAATGTCGCCTTTGTCGGACACACCCTTACACAGGGCGGATTTTCGCAGTGGTTACAGAGAAGAACAAACTGCTTATGCTTCATTTCCTCCGGCATATATTCGCTCTCCTGTCCCGGAAAGGCATGCTCAAAAGAATCTGACCATATCCATTTGACCTCGTCCTTCGGATTGCCCATGTCAGGCACATTATGGATGCGGTGGCAGGCATCTATGACTTTTTTATAATCCTCCGCCGTCTTGAATTTCCTGATATCGACGACCATCGCCCACTGTTTTGCATGCAGGAGTCCCTTTGTCTGCAGGAACTGAGATGCCTCTAAAAGATCTCCCGGCCTGCTCAGCACCCATCCTGCGCCTATTCCAACGGTTGAAAGTCCGGCTAATTTTAAAAAGTCTCTCCTATCAATACTCATGACCTCTTCTCCTTTGGCTCGATATGACAGGTCCAGCAGTAGGGTTTTACTGCCGCATAGGCGTGGCACTTGTCGCAAAATTCTTTTTTGTTCGAGTGGCAGTTCATGCATGTATTCTGAAGGCTTATATTAAAGATTTTACCTTCCGAATTTACATAGATTCTTTTACCCTCGCGAATTGCCGCGTCCCTCCAGTCGTTCAGCATCTGCATATGCTCGGCCTTCATGAATTCCTTCGGCTCTACGCATTTTTTCTCGGCAAGCTGCTGTATAACCGGAGTATCCAGCTTAGGCTCCGGCTTGGCGCTCACCTTCCCTATGTTATTGTAAAACGGGAATGCGGCAAAGAGCAGAAAAACGATAATACCTATTAAAATCTTACCGCCGTTATACATTATTCAGCGCCCTCCTTTCCCGGAAGTGTTTCACCGCGCAGATCGGCGGTCCTCTCCTTTTCACCCTTCATGATGAGGGCGTTGCCGACGAGTTCCGAGATTCCGGCTACACCCACGCCCGGAACCCAGTAGTCCATGGAGGCCGAAAGGGTGGCCCTGTCGATAGCGCAGATATTGGCGAGCATATTCACTCCGTGTTGTTCATGAACATACTTTACGGCGTTCGCCCTCGGCAGGCCTCCCCTCATTCTTAACTCCATATTCTCTGAGGCATTCAGACCGGTGCCGCTTCCGCAGCAGAAGGTCTTTTCCCTGATGGTATTTTCCGGCATATCGTAAAAGTGGTTGCAGACGTTCTTTATGATATACCTCGGCTCCTCAAACATTCCCATACCCCTCGCTGTATTGCAGGAGTCATGATAGGTAACCTTTAGATGGTCGTTCCTGCTCTTGTCGAACTTAAGCTTGCCGTGTTTGATCAGATCGGCCGTGAATTCCGATATATGGGTCATCTTTGTCGATTTAGCGTTATCGAACACGGTTCCGGTTATCGGAGACCTGGGCACTTCGAGGAAATCCGCAGGACCGTTCCATGTATCCATGTACTGGTGCAGCACCCTCCACATATGGCCGCACTCCCCGCCGAGCACCCACTTCACGCCCAATCTTTT
Source organism: Nitrospirota bacterium (assembly GCA_016212685.1). Lineage (GTDB taxonomy): Bacteria > Nitrospirota > Thermodesulfovibrionia > Thermodesulfovibrionales > Dissulfurispiraceae > GWB2-47-37. The sequence continues at coordinate 14,012 of JACREW010000216.1, read as the reverse complement.
GGCCTCTGCGTAAATCTTGGAGTTCAGCCTCTTTGCCATTTCGTTGGAGGAGAAGAATCCGAAGTTGCCTCCCTCTGATGCGTAAGTGCTCCATGTATAATCGAGACCCAATTCATGGAAGAGCATAAGGTATCCCATAGCGGTATAAATGCCCGGCATGGCGAACAGGTCTCCGGAAGGCGTGACAAACAAAATTTCAGCGCCCTTCCTGTTAAATGTGGGGTTTATCCTTATGCCTGTAATGGTCTCTATGTCGTCGAGCATCATCTCGATATTGCTCTTAATGGTATGAGGCTCGAGACCGAGGTGATTGCCTTTCATATAACAGTTGGCTACCGGGCCTGCTATCCAGCCTAACTGCAGGCCTACCAGGTTTGTGAGCTCCCTGCCTATCATGGTTATTTCCGCCTGATCGATGCCGTAAGGACAAAATACGGAACAGCGGCGGCACTCGGTACATTGATAGTAGTAATTCCATATTTCTTTCAGCACGTCCTCGGTCAACTCCCTTGCGCCGGCTGTCTTGCCTAATATCTTTCCTGAGGCGGTAAAATATTTTCTGTAAACGGACCTCAAAAGCTCCGCCCTTAAAACAGGCATATTCTTGGGGTCGCCGGTTCCGAGATAAAAATGGCATTTATCGGCGCAGGCTCCGCAACGCACGCATATATCCATAAAGACATGGAATGAGCGGTATTTCTGGAGCCTTTCTTTTATGCCGTTCAAAACAGTCTCTTTCCAATTTTCAGGAAGATTCCAGTTCTCATCTATCGGTTTCCATTCATGTATATTCGGGAAGCCGACGGTCTCAAGGTCTTTTGCCTTTGAAGGATGGCAGTACATATGCTCCCTTATATCGACCGGCGTATCCATCCAGCCCGTTTGGGGATTCTTGAAGTCTATGTGAATCAGATCTTTTGGTTTTGCGGTAAATTTTGCCATACTTACTCCTTTTCCACCGGTATTTCAGCCATTTTCATTTTCTCCCTGAAGTCTTCCTCGTATTCTTCATAGGTATGCACCTTGACAGGATAATTCCACGGGTTAACGTGCCTGAACTCACGGCTGTTTGCGACCATATTTCTCGTCGGGCTGAGGAAGACGCCGGCCATATGCACCAATTTGCTGAACGGGAAATAAGCGAAAAGCGCGCTCACAAGGAGCAGATGCACATAAAATATAGAGCCGACGCCCTTTGGAATAACAGGGCTGAAGCTAACCAATCCCATAGTAAGCTCTTTGACCCCTACGATATCCGTCTTAAAAAAATACCTCATTATGATGCCGGTGGCCGCAATGCACATGATCAAAAAGAGCGGGAAATAGTCGGCGGCAAGAGAGATATACCGGACCTGAGGAACGTAAATCCTTCTTAAAAATAAAAACGCGGCGGCAGCCAGAAGCACTACTCCTGTGGCGAAAAGCCTCGGAATTCCTATCTGCAAAAAGCCGTCGAATGCCTCCAATATATACAGATACGCCGGCGTCGGTTCCGCAAAAAGGCGTATATGCCTGAGCAGCACGATTAAGAACGCGTAATGAAATGCGATGCCGCCGAGCCAAAGCCACTTGTCGGAACCGTAAACAAATTTGCTGCTGTCTCTCAGTTCGCCTTTAATATTCCTGAAAAGCGATCTGAATGTAAGCACTTCGAGGGCCATCCTGCCTATTACGTGCAATGTGCTTGACGGGTTCTCGAGTTTGTTCTGTTTAATCCACGGAAGCGATTTCTGCTGTCCGCAGGTTGTCGGAATGCAGAACGGCACGGGTGATTTGGCCCATTTCAGAACCCTGTAAATAACGCCGAAGATAAAAATAAACAGAGCCGCATACGGAATAACCACCCCGAAGAGGAAATGCAAGTTCGCAGCCGTGCCTAAAACGGCAAGCAGAACAAGCGCGATTACTGCAAAAAATGGAAACAAGATTTTCATCTACTCACCTCTTTCTGATTTATTGCCTTCCAATACTAAATCTTTAAGGTCAATGTCGCGATACCGCGCCTCGAATATGAGGTTTGCCCTTTCTACCAGTTTTACGGTCATATTTCTGAGTTCGTTGGCCTTGAGATCATAAATCTTTTCCCTGCACTTCATGTATATATCGAAAGCCGCCAGCGCAAGAGCATCCACCCTGCGCTCGAATGCGATCAGTTTGGCCGAGAAATCAGGCGAATTGATTTTGCTTGCCGCTTCTTCCCTCACTGCATCCTTGAGACTAAAAACAAAGGCGAGGGACTGAGAAGGCGTGAAATCCTGAACTGCCCTTATCCTGACGATGTCGTCGAGATATTTTGAAATAGCATCCGCATCGTCATCGTTGAGAAGCGAATTAAGAAGGGAATCCATTCCGCTGTAAATAGTGCTGCCTACGGGATTAGCGAACCGGTCTTTTTGCTTTTTGAGGAAATTAGCTGTGTCGGCGGGATACGTATCGAGTATTGCATCAAACCACTTTTTCAGAATAGCCGGCTTCTTTTCCGACAGGAATTCATTAAAACTCATATCCTGTATAGCGCACCTCCCCGTTGAAATGGCCCGTTGATATGGATTATTTTTTGCCTTACGCCTTTTTGAACCGGTTAAAAGACGGTGCCCCAGACTGTAAAAAGGGGCACCAGCCCCAACCGTTAACTTTAAAGACTATACACATCCTGTCGGCTTAGGAAGCCCTGCGTACCTACATGCCTGTTTTGCAGGTCCATCCGGAAAAAGCTCATAAAGATATTTGGTATTGCCCTTCTCCGGGCCCATAACCTTGGCAATTTCCTTTACAAGTATCTTTATCATCGGAGCAATCTGATACTTTGCATAATATTCCCTAAGGAAGTTGATAACTTCCCAGTGAGCATCTGTGAGATCCATGCCATCGCCCTTTGCCATCTGGGTACCGAGTTCCTTTGCCCAGTCGTCAAGGTTTACAAGATAACCATCCTCGTCCACCTCGACCTGCTTCCCCTGAAAATCAATCGTTGCCATGTTGCTACCTCCTTTCTCTGTTTTAATTTTTGTTTTTAGTTCTGATGATTATACAATCATTAACAGCCTTTATTCAAGAAAAGCGCTTAAGAAAATAATATAGACCGGCATGTCCGGTCAAATAAAATAATATTATATAAATATTTGCCATTTTTATCTGCCGTGTTTATTAACCCGCTTATCTCTTATTTCATCGACTATATCCATTACCCTTTTTTTCAACAACTCGCCGCAGTAATAAAAATCAATCTCACTGTCATCGTCTGACAGCCCTTTGAAACTTTCCACGAGATATTCATCTCCAAGAATTCCGGCGACCCACGCGGCATACCCCCTCACAGCCGGATTTTTGTCGGCGAACATCTTCGGCATATCTTTTATGATAAACAACACAAGGTCAGGCTTTATCTCCGCTATCCTTCCCACGGCCCACAGTATTCCCGGTCTGAACATGTCCTCCTCGCGGAACGACCATAAAATCGGAGCTATATCGGCAAACTCATCGGGATTGTTTCTGATTATCTCGCCTATCATCTCTGCCGCGCTCCATCCTATGCCTCCGGATTCTTCGCCCATAGACCATAAAAGCCTGCGGACAGTGTCCCGCACAATTTCCGTTTTGCCTTTTCCGGTTAATGCGCCGGAAACAACCCCCAACGCCTCTATGGCACGCCAGCTTAATACATCATCCTTATCATACGAAGAGGATATAAGCTTTCTGATGACTCCCTTGTCCGCCAGTGCTTCATTAGCAATCTCACCGTATAGCTTCTCTTCAAGCAGGCTTTTCAGTTTCTTTTTCGTAATATGTTCTCTTGTTGCGGCAGAAGCATCCGGCGCCGCTTTCCGGCTGTTTTCAGAAGGTTCATCTTTTTCGCCGCCTTTACGGATCTTCACGAATATCAGCTTGCCGCCGCTTTGTCCGGCGCTCTTGGAGTATAGCCTTGAATGCGTCCTCAGGTCATAGTCCATATCCTGCGTGAGATAGTCTTCACCGGAATTCATCTCATCTAATTTCCAGTCTCCTTTTGCAAAGGCGAGGGCATCCATATACGCCTCTCCCATGTTATGTCCTGTGGGGTCGCATACATAAACAGCCCCGCACACGCACCTGCCGCTGATTATCTCTCCGAGATCCGTTTTTGTTTTCTCCGGAGCTGTTATATTCTTTCCGCAAAACGGGCATTCCGGCGTGTATTTATTCATACCCTCTCCTTAAACTCCTTTGCCTTTTTTATAAATCCCGCTGCCCATTCTGGAACTCCGAGGGCATGTATGTGAGTATAAGTTGCGAGGGTATTTTTATAACAAATGCCGTCGGCCTTATCTTTTATCCCTTGCCCCCTTTTCATGCCGAATGCCGTATATACGTCGGCCTTTTCCTGTGCCTTCACCAAAGCCGAGTAATGGAACTCATGGCCGTGCAGTATCGTTCCCATCGGATAAAAGGGGTTGTCTTTTTTGACCTCGACAATTGTATAGCCGTGAGCCTGCGGTCTTTCCCTCATCTCAAATACAAGCGGGAATATACCCACCATCGGATAAGCCTTATCCCCGACCACAATGGAATCGCCTAAAAACATAAGTCCGCCGCATTCCGCGTATACCGGAAGCCCGTTTTCAACCGCTTCGCGCACCGATCTCCTGAATCCCTCATTCTCCGCCAGTTTTATGGCATTTGTCTCCGGAAAGCCGCCGCCAATATACAAGCCGTCGATATCGGGAAGCCGCTCTCCTTCGATGGCATTTATTTCGACAAGCTCCGCTCCGTTGCGCTCCAATTCTTCGAGATTCTCAGGATAATAAAACTGAAATGCCGAATCCCTTATGACGCCGATCTTAACCTTATCGCTGCTGTCATTGCGAGCTGAAGGCGAAGCAATCTCGTTGGGATGAGATTGCTTCGTAGCACCTGCTCCTCGCAATGACATGAAATGACTGCCATTGCCTATTTGCTCTGCCTTCATTGCAATATCGAGAATTGCATCGAGATCGAGATATTTCTTTGCTATATCTTCCACAGTTACAAGGGCTTTTGAAGTATCCGGATGTTCCTGATAAGGCGTAAGCCCCATGTGCCGCTCGGGCATTTCCTCTGACTTCAATCTCGGTATTGCGCCGAGCACGGGCAGCGAGCAATATCTTTCTATGGATTGCCTTACAATCGATTCGTGCCTGCCTCCGGAAACCTGATTCAGCACAACGCCCTTTATGTTTACATCCCTATCAAGGTTCACGCATCCGAGCGCCACGGCAGCGGCGGTCCTCGTCATCTTAGTGCAGTCAACGATCAATATTACGGGCGAATGTAAAAACTTTGAAAGTTCCGCAGTGCTGTATGAGCCTTCGACATCCATGCCGTCATAGAGCCCCCTATTGCCTTCAATGATCGCAATATCGCCTATAAAATGCGCTATGAAGGATTCCATTATCTTTTCCCTCGTAAGAAAGAAGGGATCGAGGTTATAGCAAGGATTCTTCGCGGCCTCAGACATCCAGCCTGCGTCTATATAGTCAGGTCCCTTTTTGAAGGGAATTACCTTTAAGCCTTTTTGAGATTTCAACGCGGCTATCAGACCGAGCGAAAGAGTAGTTTTGCCGCTACCGCCCCTTACTCCGGCTATAACAAGACGGGGATAATTGTTCATGGTTTTTTATTATAACTTAAACAGAATGCTTATTCAGAGGACAGACAACGGATTCAATCAACCATTCAGACTTCCTTCTTCAAACGCTCGAAGGTTTCTATAAACATCCGAGTTTTTTGGTCGAAGAGTTGTTTATCCTTTACATGTTCAAGACCTTCTAATGTTTCATTTATGCCATGCATTTTTACTTTTAATACCGAAAACTTATCCCTGAGAGAACCTACCATCCTGTTGCAGCCATCCGATAACTCCTTGAAATCATCGCTTTTATTTAATGAGACGTTAAATGAAAGGTCTCCGTCTGCGATATTATCGATATCCTTCTTCAAGCCATACAACATCCGGTCGGTCTTTTTTATTATATGCCTGAAAAAGATTAAAAGCGCTGTCACAACTATGATTACAACCGGAATAGTTGAATATATGAGATATCGTCCGACAATATCGCCGATTGTATCTACAGGGATATGCATCCTCCATCTAAGAGATTCGACCTCTTTATAAGAAAAAAAGTTAAAAATGCCAAGATTTATAAGCAAGCCTATGGCGCATATCAAGATAATCCACAATACAATTCCTCTCTGATAACTTTTGTGGGTTATGTATTGTCTCCTTTTATTTTGCATTTCATTCCCTGCCTTAATCATATGTCATGGCATTCAAAACAAAGCTTGCTGTTATTATTGCTCATTACAAGTTTTTTGGGTAGTTTTGAATACAGGTCATGACATGTCCCGCATCCGATCCTTCCGTCAAAAAACCTTATCCTCCTGTCGACCGTAGAAATAGGTTTTAACTTCTTCCCTTTCATCCTGCTGCTGTTGTAATCGACACTTATGGGATGGGAATAACTCTCATGGCTCCATACGCCGGGACCTAACCTATGCTCGACATTGCTCCCCTGTATTCCATCGTGACAGCCGATGCATTCCTTAGATACCGGATCGATGGTTCTCGACTTGTCCATGACCTTGTATTTTTTGCTCGGATGAGCTGCGATTACTGTCTCTACATGGCCTTCCGGCTTGACCATATGGCATGAAATACAAAACGCCCTTCCTATCTTCGTTCTTCTGAGAAAATATGTCTTTTCACCGGATGTTAAAAATCTCTCTCTGTGGATATTATGGCAGGTATTGCACGTAACTACCCCTTTATGAAGCGGGAGGTCCGGTGGAATCCTGGTTGAAACAGGGTAAATATCAGAAGGATGGGATGACATGCTTGTTATGTCCGCATGGCATTTTTTGCATAACAGGGTAACAGGGGCATTTAATGACCTTGGATCCTTTTTGTGATCAATGTGGCAGTTTATGCACTCATTTTCTGAGAAAGAATGAATGGATTGCACAGCAGCATACACACCGATAATGAATAAAATGAATATAAATGCCAAAATCAAAAATACCTTCATAACTTAATCTCTGAAAGGAGCTTGTTTATATCTTCGGCCTTTTTAGCAATATAATGCCTTTTATTTTCTGCAGCCTCAATATCGCCATTTTGAAGAAATTCGTACATCTCAACCGAATCCCTGTGCATCTCATGGATCGACTCTCTGATAACAGAAAACCTCCCCTTATACTTTGTCGCTGCATTTTGCAGCGCATCAGCGAGGGGGTGAACTAAGTCATCCTTTCTAAACCTCACCGCCTCTTCAAAATCACCCTCAGACATCTGCCCCATGAGTCTCTTCATCCTTACAAGCGGACCGACAATCCGATGCGTGTGCAGGATCACAATTGCAGTTATTCCCACAGTTGCGATAAGTGCAAATAAGGTGTAAATATACAGGCTATTCCTTACGATTATCGCCTTGAATTGGGGAAGCGTGAATATCTTCAGGGCATAGGTCTCTCCGAGTTCGCGGTCTGTATAGTAATAAAAAAATATAACGCTCGATAAGGCTCCGAATGCCAGTATCGATATAATTGCTATGATCAGTTTTGTTCTTAATGACGTGTTTACAATATTTAAAGGCTTCATTTTTAATCCCGTTATTCAGTATGTAAAAAAAGTTCTGTTTTAATTATACCGAATTTTGTTTCTGTTTGTTACAACAATAAAGATTCATAAAAAACAAAAAAGGCAGTTTCCCACATTTTAAAGTGGGCTGCCTTTTAAAATTTCAAAGATACGCCGAACTTATTATTTCGGAGGGATCTCTACGAAGCTGCCGCCGAAATATGTGTAAATGAGTTTGCCTTCATCCACCAGATCCTTAAGCGCGGCCTTTACGTCGTCCCTCGTAATGCTCAAATCGGCTGAAATAGTCTTTTGGATATCGCTCGATTTCAACTTCTTTTTGCCCGTGGACTTTTCTCCCAGTTCGTACATTTACTGTGCTACCTCTGCTTTTTCCATATCGCACCTCGCTCGTTTAGGCTGAAGTTTAAGGCTAAGGAGGTTTAATCTCCTCAACCTTAAACCTTAAACCCGATTATTTTGTTTTACCATTTAAATGTTGCAGCAGTCCTGAACGTCTCCCTTGCGATCACAAAGTCGTCGATGTGCTGGAAGGTGAACGGCAGTCCTGTAACCTTAAAAAATTTCTCCCAGCTTATCCTCTCTATCCACTCGCCTACCCTTTCGTGTTTCTCTGCGCCGGCTATATAGGCATCGAGGATTTTCTTTACCGCAGCGGTAACTTCAGGCCACCTCGGAGGATTATTCTTTATGAACGGCACTGCTAACTTGGAGAATTTCGGATTGCTCCTGAGGTTGCCGACCTTGCCGCCCACAACGATAGCCACGCCGTCGTATTCTGGATCGTGGATTTCTATGGGAGGACATACCGTGAAGCAGTTGCCGCAGTACATACATTTATCCGCATTGATCTTTACGCTCTTTTTCGAAGGTTCCGGGCTAATCGCGCCTGTAGGACATGAGCCTATTGTTGAAGGAACTTCGCACATGTTCTTTACCTTATCATGGTCTATCGTAGGAACCTTCCTGTGAATCGCCACAACAGCGATATCCGAACAGTGAACCGCGCCGCACATATTCACGCAGCATGCGACAGCCAGTCTAACCTTGTTAGGAGTTTCCTTGGTTGTAAAATAGTCGGCAAACTCGTCCATAAGCGCCTTAACAAGGCCGGATGCGTCGGTTGCCGCCGAATGGCAGTGGATCCAACCCTGTGTATGGACGATATTGCTTATTCTCGGGCCTATGCCGCCAATCATATATTTCTTTGAGTTCAGCTCTTTCTGGAGCGGCTCGAGATTTTTCTCATCGGAGACGAGGAATTCCACGTTGTTCCTTGTAGTGAATCTTATATAGCCTCCGCAGTATTTCTCCGCCATAGCGGCATAATCTCTGATTGTATCGGTGCTGAGGAGCCTCGGCGAGGCAACCCTTACAGACCATATCTTATCGCCGCTGTTTGCCGTGTGAACCATTACGCCGCCGCTTAAGACTTCGTGGTGCTTCCAGTCGCCGTAGTTCTTCTGAATTACCGGCGGCAAAAACTCCTTGTAATGAGGCGGTCCTATATCTGTTCTTCTCTGAGGTGCTGCCATTTTTTTCCTCCTTAACTCTATATTTTTAATATTTAAATTTCTAATTTTTTATTTCTGCAAGTCGGCTTCTGTCCAGAAGAAGAACGGGTCTCTTCTCGGCTCTTTTACCTGCTGCGGAACAGGGTCTATCCCTATGAACTCGAGGAACTCCCTCATGCCCTTTCTTATCACAAGCTCGCCGATCCTCTCCCTGTTCTTTCCGTACTCATCCCAAAACTCCCACATTTTTCTAATGAGGTCTTTGAGTTCGTCATAAGGCTCTTCGAGCTTCATGAACGGAACGATGACCCATGAAAGGGTCGCGCCGATAACGAACGGAGCCTTGCTGCCCATAAGTATTGTCGCTCCTTTTTCTCCGGTGGGCTTCAGTGCCTTCGTCATCTTTGCTATACAGTGCATGCAGCGCACGCAGTCGTCGTCGTTTATCTTCAGTTCTTTGCCGTCATAGCTCATGCACTTGCTCGGGCATTTGTTGACTATCTCTTCCTGAATCTTCATGCCCTTCTTTGCATAATTTGCCGCCTCGCCCTGATCTACCGCTATCTTGCCCTTCCATGTTCCGATAATGGAAAGATCCGCGCGGGCGATGGATGCTATGCAGTCTACAGCGCACCCCGCCGTCTTGATCTTGAATTTATAAGGGAATGCAGGCCTGTGCATTTCATCCTGAAACTCCTGCGTCACGTTATAGGTGATGTCGAGAGTATTGATATTAGACCACTCGCAACGGGCAGGGCCGACGCAGCAGCTCGGCGTTCTCAATGCGGAGCCAGAGCCTCCTAAGTCCCAGCCGCGTGATGAAAACTCTGCAAAAATCGGCTCTAAGTTTTCGGTGTTTGTCCCGAGGAGAACAAGGTCGCCTGTAGAGCCGTGCAGATTTGTAAGACCGCTTCCATACTTGTCCCATATGTCGCACATCTCTTTTAAAAACTCCGATGTGTAGAAAAATCCGGAAGTGCAGTTGATTCTGACGGTATGGAAATTTGCAACATCGGGAAACTGATCCGCAAGAGATGAATACCTTCCGATAACACCCGAACCGTAACCTCTTACGCCGACTATACCGCCGTGCTTCCAGTAACCGCGTTTGTCCCTGTAAGACTTTTCGAGCTGGCCGAGTTCATCGGCCGCCATGTCGCTTTTTGCCGCCGCCTTCTTGATCTCCGTAACAAAACTCGGAAACGGACCCTTTTCGAGTTCGTCGAGCAGCGGAGTCTCATACTTTTTTGGCATACAAACCTCCTCTTTATTTTGATTTTAAGGCTATTGAAAATGCGAATAAGGCTATAAAAACTAATATACAAATACGGAAATCGTCAAATAAAAAAAACTTATCGCTATATTAATACCATTTTAACTTGACCCTTCCGATGTCTCATGCGTAAAATGAAAGACGCTATGAAAATAAAACAGATCGAACTCATCGGATTCAAATCCTTTGCGGATAAAAGTTTATTCCCCCTCCACAACGGAATCACCTGCATCGTAGGCCCCAACGGATGCGGCAAGAGCAATATCGTGGACGCATTCAGATGGGTGCTGGGAGAACAGAGCGCGAAAAGCCTGCGCGGAGAAAAAATGGAGGAGGTCATATTCCAGGGCTCGTCCACAAAAAAACAGAAAGGCATGGCCGAAGTAACGCTTGTAATCTCGCAGTCCGGCAAGCCTTCGTCTGCAAGCGACTCGGGGAACGGAAGCGAATCAGGCGAAGACGCCTCCGATGAGATGACCGTATCCCGCAGATTGTACCGCTCGGGCGAGAGCGAATATTTAATGAACAAACGGCAGTGCCGGCTCAGGGACATAAAGGACGTATTCCTCGACACAGGCCTCGATGTTAAGAGCTATTCCATACTGGATCAGGGCAGGATAGGAGAGATCATCAATACAAAGCCGCATGAGAGGCGGTTCTTGATAGAAGAAATCGCAGGCGTCATGAAATATAAGGTCAGGAAGGCGGAGGCCCTGTCCAAACTCGAATCCTCCAAACAAAACCTCCAGCGCATAAACGATATAGTATACGAGGTCAAACGCCAGATAAACAGTCTCGACAGGCAGGTAAAAAAAGCGGAGAGGTATAAAAGGCTTATCGAAGAACTGAAGGCTATAGAACTTAGAATCGCTAAAAAAGAATACTCATCATTGAGCGAAGCATTAAGCACGCTCCTGTCGGAAATAGAAAAACTGAGGGAAACCGATTCCGCAAAAAGGGGAGAACTCTCGACGCTCGAAAACTTTATCGAAGCAAAGAGGATCGAGATAGCCGAGAAGGAGAATGCCCTTGCCGCGCTCGAAGGCGCTCTCAATGAAAAGGAAAGGGCTATAGCGGATTCGGAGAAGCGCATAGCGGTATTGAAGGCCAATATAGAAAACAAACGGCTCGATATAGAACGGCTCACAAACCTGCAGGCAGAGATCACGGTAAAAAAGGCAGAACTCTCGGGAAAGATCTCCGAACTCGGCGATGCGGAAAATGCCCTCCTGTCGAACATAGAAAGCATATCGATAGAGCTTGACGAAAAAAAGGAGAAGGTATGCGGCATCGAGGCGGCGCTCGGAGAAAAGGAATCAGACATAGAAGGCAGGAGAAAGGAACTCTTCAAGGCATCCGAAGACCTCAGCAATAAAAAAAATGAGCTCGGCAAACTCCAATCAGCCCTCGAGAACCTTATTTACAGGGAATCGGTTGCGGCAAAGGACAGCGAAACCATCAAGGGCGGCATCGATGAGCTGCAAACGGCGGCGAAGGAAGCGGAGGAAGCCCTAAAAACTAAAAACGAGGCCCTTTTAAGGCTTCAAGCTGAAAAAGAGGCTATGAACTCCGAGATAACGCGTCTCACAGACGCGATCGAAGGCAAAAAGACGCTCCTTGCCAAGGAACGGGAAGACTTAGCCTCAGACACATCGAGACTCAATTCATTGAAAGAACTGATTATAGATAAATCACTTGCCGACTTCCTCATGGAAGGGCAGCAGACGACCGTGCTGTCGGATATTATCGCTGCCGATAAGGACTTTGAAGCGGCAATCGAGGCGATCCTCTCGGATAAAATCAATTCCCTCATCTTCGATAACCTCGACGACGTAATGGCGGTGATAAACATCATCAAAGAGAAGCATCTCGGCAGGACATCCATTCTCTATAAAGGATTAGACGTTATGCGTCCGGCGTCCGACGGGGAAGACATTAATAGCTCTGTAACGCCAGGCGGTATAACCCATGACGCCATTATAGGACCGGCCTCCGACTTCATAACATCGGAAAACAGCGACGCGAAAAAAGCTGCGCATGCCGCGCTGGAGAACACTTATATAGTAAAAGACATTAAGGCCGCATTTGAAGTTTTAAACTCCGGAGTCCCGACTCAAAACTCAGAACTTATTCTGGTTACCCTCGACGGAGAGGTTGTAAACAGTTACGGCTGGATATTTGCGGGACATGGAAAAGATGTCCTAAAGAGGAAGCGGGAGATAAAGGAACTTCAAAAGGCGATAGACGAACAGCAGTTGAAGATAAGGGGTTTCGAGGACGATCTCAACTCCCTGATTGACGCCTTGGCTGCGAAAAAAGAATCTCTAAAAAACGCGGAAGACGCGGTTGTCGCCGTTGAAAAAGAGATATCCCTTTCGGCTCATTCAATCCGGACCCACCGCGATGAAATCGAGAGGAAGACGAGAAAGCTTTCAGTCCTCGATACCGAACTATCCGCAATCGCGCAGGAAATGGGATCGACCGAAAATTCAATTCAATCAAAGACCGAAAATATCGAGACTGCCGAAAAAGAGAGAGCTGCGATAGATGACGAAATAGCCTCTATGCAGCAATCCCTCGCTTCAAAGAGAGAAGAATATGAAGAGGCGCGCTCGCAGCTTACGGACATGAAGCTTTCTTTAGCTTCGCACAGAGAAAAAGCGGACGCCATGAGAAAAGAAAAGGACAACATCAACGATGCCTTAGCAGAGCTCGAAAGCAGAAAAGAACAGGCGGAGCAGGAGATTCAGGATGCGGAACAAAAGATAAAAGAATCGGAACATGAACTCCACGATTTGGAGGAAGGAATCAAGATTGTAATAGTAGAGGCAGATCGAATAAAAACGGAGAAAGCCGGGTTAAAAGAAACCATCTCCTTCGAACAACAGGAATTAATTGCAAAGGACGCTTCCCTAAAAGCAATCCGCTCCGCAATAGATTCCGTTTCGCAGCAGCTCGCAGATGCCAATACAAAGGCAGTAGAAAACAGGCTGAGAATAGAGAACATAGAAGGCTCCATATCTCAAAAATACGGCCTCGAAATAAAGATCGAGCCGGTAGAGTTTGAAGGCTTCGATCCGGAAGATGACGTAAACAGAGTGAACGAACTCAACACCAAGATACGCGAGCTCGGACCGGTAAACCTCGGCACGATCGAAGAATACGAAGAACTCAAAACACGCTATGACTTCCTTACAAAACAGCAGCAGGACCTCACGATGTCCATAGCAGAACTCGAAGAGGCCATAAGCAGGATAAACTCAACGACGAGGAGAAAACTCCGCGAGGCGTATGACGCGCTCAGGACAAAATTCTCGGAGGTCTTTGCCGTCCTTTTCGGAGGAGGAAAGGCGGACATAATCCTCACGGATGAAGATAACATCCTCGACGCCGGCCTCGATATAATCGCCCAGCCGCCGGGCAAAAAACTCCAGAACATCAACCTGCTTTCGGGCGGCGAAAAAGCGCTCACATCCCTTGCGCTTTTATTTGCAGGATTTTTGATAAAACCGAGCCCTTTGTGCATCCTCGACGAGGCGGATGCGCCTCTCGACGAATCAAACACCGTAAGATTTGCGCAGATGATAAAAGACCTATCGAAGGAAACTCAGTT
>JACREW010000209.1 GCA_016212685.1 Nitrospirota bacterium | reverse complement strand
CCCTTACTACCATATCGAACTTGGATTTCATTGCCGGCTGGACGAGATTCCATATGCCAAACAATGAAATTATTGTGCCGGCCCATAGGCCCACGCCGACCTGCGTATCCACGGTTTTACCGGCCTTGAGATAATTCATTAGCTCCATGAGAAATCCGGGAATCGCCGCTGCCTCATGGCGTTTCAAAAGCAGAGCGTAAACGAGCAGAATAACGCCTACAATCAATGCTGCAGGCGACTTTTTTTCTCCATTCATCCTTTTTTACCTCCTCCTGTTCATTATATCAGTTAGATAACAAAACATCTATTGCTTATTTCACGACAAGGACATCGCATGGCGTATGCTCGACGACCTTGGAAGATACGCTTCCAAGATAGAACTTTTTTGCGCCGTGTTTACCATGGGAGCCGACAACGAGCAGGTCGACCTTCTCGCTGCTTGCAATATCGACAATAATTTCAGCAGGACTCCCAAACCTGACCTCTGTTCTTACATCCGGCAGAGACTTAGAAAGGTCATCCTTTATTTCTTTCATCAGTTTTTCTGCCTCATCCGTTAAGGTGCTATAAAGGTTTTTGGTATAGTCGTCGCCCAGTTCGTCGGTAAGGCCGAGGTCCGGCACGACATTTATTACCGATAGGGAAGCGTTTTCCTTTTTTGCAATATCAGCCCCTTTTTTCAATGCCTTGTTCGAGTAATCCGACCCATCATGTGCAACCAATATCTTCATTCTTTAACTCCTTTCTTTTTGGTTTTACCTGACAGCTTTGCCCTAAAAACCCCCTGCTAACTATTGTTTTTCACAGCTATGTAAAAGGCGGGTCTGCATCGATATATGGTATATTTGAAAAAAGCATACATATAATTGTTGCAATTGCAATGCCATTAAAAATTAAATTGATTTATAAGACTTTTAAAGAAAGGGAAGTAATTACTTTGTTCCCAAAAGGAAACGTTTTTGGAGGCAATTGTTCCCTGATAGGGACTTAGTCTATCTGGTATCCTTTTAATTTTTTCCAGAGAACCTTTCTGCTTATTCCCAATTTTTTTGCGGCCTCTGTCTTTTTGCCGCTGGTCTCTTTGAGGGCTTTTGTTATCCTCTGCTTCTCCAGAGACATTATGCTTGCCTGAAGCGGGATATCATCGAAATGAAAACTTGAAGAAACGGCATTTTCAGTCTTATTGACCGAGAGTTCGTCCGGGAAACTTTTAAGGTCTATAAGCCCGTCCCTCGACAACAGAACCGCCCTCTCTATCGAATGCTTCAGTTCACGCACATTTCCGGGATACATATAGGACATCAGCGCCTCATATGCGGACGGCGTTATTTTCAGTTCGGGCTTTGCATATTTGTCGCCGAAATATTTCAGGAAATGCTCTATAAGATAAGGAATGTCCTCTTTCCTGTCGCGCAGCGGCGGTATTACTATGGGAACTACATTTATCCTGTAGAAAAGGTCTCCCCTGAATGCGCCTGATGCTATGCAATCCTTCAGGTTTTTGCTCGTGGCATAAATTCCTCTTACATTTATCCTGATAGGTTCATTGCCGCCGAGACGGGTAACTGCATGGTCTTCGATGACTCTGAGAAGTTTTGCCTGAAGGCTCAAAGGCATATCTCCGATTTCGTCGAAGAATATGCTGCCGCCGTCCGCTGTCTCGAATTTTCCCTTTCTCGTCTCTGTTGCGCCTGTAAATGCGCCCTTTTCGTGACCGAAAAGCTCTGATTCAAAGAGATTTTCGGGTATGGCGGCGCAGTTTATTTTTATGCAGGCCTTTTCTTTTCTTAAACTGAGGTTGTGGATCGCATTTGCCACAAGCTCTTTCCCCGTGCCGCTTTCTCCCAAAATCAGAACAGGCACGTCGGTTTTCGCTATGGCCCCGATACGGTCAAAGACATCCCTCATAAAGGGACTTACGCCTATAAGGTTTTCAAAACCGATCTTTTCGCTTACGGATTCCCTCAGCCTGTTCAGTTCGGCTTCGAGGTTTCTGAATTTCAAAAACCGTTCGACGGTTATGAGCAGTTCTTCGTTGGAAAAGGGCTTTGCAATGTAATCGAATGCGCCGTCCTTGATGGCCTGTACAGCCGTCTTGACCTCCGCGTATGCCGTGATGATTATGACTCCTATGAGTGGAAAGAACTTTTTAGCATGGCCGAGTATTGCAAGCCCGTCATGTTTCGGCAATTTGAGGTCCGTGATAACGAGGTCGAAATAGCCTCTGTCTATTTGCTTTAACCCCTCGGCTCCGTCTTCGCAGGTTGTAACCTGATACCCCGAAGACGAGAGGAAATGGCTCATCCCGATCCTCATGGTCGGTTCATCTTCGATTATCAGTATTTTAATTTTCATAGCTATATGGGTAATTTTACCGTAAACATAGTCCCGTTTTCAGAAGTCTCCACCAGTATCTCACCGTTATGCTGCTCCACAATGGATTTGCTTACCGATAACCCGAGACCCGTTCCCTCCCCTACTGCTTTCGTGGTAAAGAACGGATCGAATATATGCGGTAAGATCTCAGCGGGGATCCCTGTCCCTGTATCGGTAAACGAAGCCTTGCAGTATCCGTTTTCGGATGAGGTCTCTATGGTCAGCGAACCCGATTTCCCGTCCACCGCCTGGATTGCATTAAGTATTATGTTTAGAAATATCTGTTCCATCTTGTTCGGATCTATCATTATATCAGGGATGTCGGAAGAAAGTTTTTTGACGATATTTATCTCCTTTTTCGATATTACATAATCCGTCAGTTTCAACACATTCTCTATCAGGCTGTTTATCGATACGAGAGAAACGCTGAGAGAAGACCTCTTTGAAAGGTCGAGCAACTGTCTTATTATATCCTGAATCCTTACGAGTCCGGAATTTATTATATCTATATGCGCCTTCCTCGTTTCATCGTCCATCTCCGTAGCCATAAGGTTATTAAAACAAAGCCTTATCCCTCCGAGGGGGTTATTTATTTCATGGGCGACGCCCGCTGAAAGCTGCCCGACAGCAGCCAGCTTTTCGGCCCTCCTCATCTGCTCCTCGATATGCTTTTTATCGGTTATATCTTTAACGTAATGAACCGTTTTTATAACATTTCTCTCGTCATCGAAAATAGGATAGAGATGGACATAATAATACCTGCCGTCCGCGCCTTCCCAGTATTCGAAAATCGCCCTCTTTTCCCTTTTCACTCTATCCAGAAAACATACCGGACATATCGCATCTGCGTCGCAGTTTGCCGAACAACACTCCTTTGTAAATACCGCATTTATTCCCTTTGTTACCCACTCACGATAAGCGCGGTTGGTTATTTCAAGAGAACAGTCGGGATTAACGAGGGCAAGCGGATCGCTTATCCCTTCAAAGATGGAGCGCAGCGTCTCTGCGTTTTTTTTCAAACCCTCTTGGGCATTATGCAGGTATTCAGCCATCTGATTGAAGGATGCCGTCAGTTCTCCTATCTCGTCCTTTGCGGTGATCGGAAGGTCCTGGTTTAGCGTTTCGGTGCCTTTAACTATGCCCTCGAATATAGTGGTCAGCTTATTCAGCGGCTTGCTGACCAGACTCCAGAACGCGCCCTGCAGGGATATAAAAAGGAAGATAAGAGTAGCAAAGCCGAATATAAAAGTCGATATTGCAATTCCCTTGATCTGGCCCAGCGTAACGGACAGCGGAATCGCGATGGATTCAACGCCGATAACGGTTCCTTCCTTCCATCCGAAGCCGCTCTCTGCCCCGTACTTTCTGATAAGTCCTTTCGGCGCGTATTTGGGGTCGCCGTGACATTTTAGGCATCCCTTTTCGGCAATTATCGATTTTACTCTAACGATAAATTCCTGTTCCTCTATTTTAATAACGCCGTTCCACGAATTCCCGCTTTTGTTCTCGTCTTTGTTCCGCTGAAAATATGTAATCATCCCCGTATGAAAAGCATCCGCTTTGTTCTTCGGATTAAGCGGGTTGTCCGAAACCCTCCTGTAAAAGTAATCCTTTAATAAATTATTATTAAATAGCTTCATAACCTCCTGGGTTACATGGGTGGTGGACATCGCTTCGACAATGAACTCGCCCTTTACATCCGGAAGCACCTGAAACATCTTAGGCCTTAAAGTATTTTTTATATAATCGCCCAGAGCGCCTATCTGGGTCATAATAACGAGTGTCCTTTCATTTGCATCCTCTATCACCCTGTTTTTTAGATGGAGATAAAGCAGGATGGAAAAGATCACGCAAAAGATTAAAAGGATAAGGCCTACGGCGAGGCTGAACTTTGTGCTTAGCGTAAGATTATTGAGTTTCATACCACTTGCTCACAGTTTAGAATTTCCGTATTTCTTTGTCAACCGGTGCGATTTGAATTTATAGACCTGAAATGATAATATAGATGCACCCTTTAGGCAAAACAATGGAAAGTTTCGGTTCTCCAAACGTTAATGTTTTAATTTGACATGGCAAAAGTCATTCCTTTCAAAGGAATCCTTTATAATCCGGACAAGGTTTCAGGGGATGAGGTCACAGCTCCTCCCTACGATATTATTACGCCCGAATACCGGGAAGAACTGTATCGAAAAAATCCTTGCAATATCGTCCGCATAGACTTTGGAAAAGAGGAAGCAGGAGATACGGATAAGGACAACAAATACCGGCGGGCAAGGAATTTTTTTGAGCAATGGGCAAAGGAAGGCATACTCGTCCAAGATGACCGGCCTTCATTTTATGCCTGCGAAATAGACTACAGCGTTTACGGCGAAAAAAAGAAGCTCAGGGGGCTTTTTGCAATGGTCAGGATAGAGGAACTCGGCAAAGGAGTCTATCCCCACGAAGAAACCCACTCAAAACCGAAGGCGGACAGGCTGAACCTCATGAAGGCCTGCCTTGCGAACACGAGCCCTATTTATGCCCTATATAACAACCCGCAGAAAATCGCTTCCGCTGTTATCGATAATATCTCCGTCGAGCCCTATATCTCCGCTCACGACATGGACGGCGCGCACCATAAACTTTACAAAATACAGGACGAATCAAAAATAAACTTGATAAAGGATGAATTATCTGATAAACCTATATTTATAGCGGACGGTCATCACCGCTACGAGGTCGCGCTGGAGTTTAAAAGGGAAAAAGGCGAGGGCCCGTGGGAATACGCGCTGATGTTCCTCGCGAATATGGCGGACGAAGGGATTTCGATCCTCCCCACTCACAGGCTGGTAAAAGG
Source organism: Nitrospirota bacterium (assembly GCA_016212685.1). Taxonomy (GTDB): domain Bacteria; phylum Nitrospirota; class Thermodesulfovibrionia; order Thermodesulfovibrionales; family Dissulfurispiraceae; genus GWB2-47-37. The sequence continues at coordinate 6,824 of JACREW010000209.1, read as the reverse complement.
CATTAAGAATATCGGCGGCATCATGCAGAAAATCGAAAAAGATTTCACCGTAGAAAAAATGGGAGACAACGAGGATATCGCAAAGGCTCTTTTAGTTTCCGGCAAAAACAGCTTCGGTCTTTATATAGGCGGAAAAAAGCAACGGTTTATGCTCAAATACAAAGGCACGGATCTCAAGGATATAGACCCCGCCCTCCAAAACCTCGATGTAGTGGTGCTTCACGAGCTTATACTGAAGCGGGACCTCGGCATAACCGATGTCGCCTATGAAATGGATGTGCAGGAAGCTGTAAAAAAAACGGACAGCGGTAGCTTCGATGCGGCATTTTTCCTTAATCCTACAGGCGTGAATGACGTGGAGAGGGTCGCATTATCCGGTTTGAGGATGCCGCCTAAATCCACATATTTCTACCCCAAGCTTTTAACCGGCCTGGTAATAAATAGTTTCAAAAATCAAATTTAAGGAGGAAGTTATGGCAATAAGAGTCGGCATCAATGGTTTTGGCAGGATAGGCAGGAATTTTTTCAGGACATGCAGGGGGAATAAGGACATAGAAATCGTCGCGATCAACGACCTTACGGACGCACAGACGCTTGCGCACCTGCTCAAGTATGATTCGGTTCACGGCATTTTCGGCGCCGATGTAAAGGCAGGGGACGGAAACATTATCGTTGACGGCAAAGAGATAAAAGTCATTGCAGAGAGGGCTCCGGAAAATCTTCCTTGGAAGTCTCTGAATGTGGATATAGTCATAGAATCTACCGGCCTCTTTACAGACAGGGAAAAGGCTGCGAAACATCTCGATGCCGGAGCAAAATGGGTAATCATTTCAGCGCCGGCAAAGGAGCCGGATATAACCGTCTGCATGGGGATCAACGAAGAGTCCCTCGATCCGGCAAAGCACAAGATAATATCCAACGCCTCATGCACCACCAACTGTCTTGCGCCGGTCGCAAAGGTTCTGCACAAGGAGTTCGGCATTATACGCGGCCTTATGACGACCATTCACTCATATACCAATGACCAGCGGATTCTCGACCTCCCGCATAAAGACTTAAGGAGGGCGAGGGCTGCGGCAGTTTCAATGATACCGTCAACCACAGGCGCCGCAAAAGCGATAGGCCTCGTGCTGCCGGAGTTAAAAGGAAAGCTCGACGGCTTTGCCATGAGAGTTACGACTCCGAATGTCTCTGTCGTTGACCTCGTCGCCGAACTGAACAAAGACGTTACTGCCGACGAGATAAACGCGGCAATGAAAAAATGGGCTGATGGCCCTATGAAGGGAATTCTTCAGTATGTTGATGAGCCGCTCGTTTCCATAGATTTCAACGGCAATCCGCACTCCTCCATATTCGACTCCACTCTCACCAAGGTGATGGAGAAGCGCATGGTAAAAGTCATATCATGGTATGACAACGAGTGGGGTTACAGCACACGCCTTAAAGACCTTGTCCTTTACATAGGCAAGAAATAAAAAGGAGTTTAACATGGCAAAGAAAAACAATATATCCGTTGAGATAAAGGATATACTCGGCAAACTCACCATCGAAGACCTCCAGATAAAAGGCAAAAGGGTTTTTATACGGGCCGACCTGAACGTTCCTTTCGACGACAATATGGTCATAACGGACGATAGGAGGATACGCTCGACACTTCCGACCGTCAACTATGCCATAGACGAGGGGGCAAAGGTGATAATAGGATCACACCTCGGCAGGCCCAAGGGAAGGGTAGAGCCGCGATTCAGCCTTGCGCCTGTAGCCAAGAGGCTGCAGCGCCTCCTGAACAAAGAAGTGCTCTTTGCAAACGACTGTATAGGCCCGCAGCCTGAAGGCATCGTATCGAAGATGAAAAACGGCGACGTGCTTTTGCTCGAAAATCTAAGGTTCCACCCCGGCGAGGAAAAAAACGACGAGGCCTTCGCAAGATCGCTCGCAAAGCTTGCAGACTTTTACGTGAACGACGCATTCGGAGCCGCTCACAGATCTCATGCGTCAACAGCAGGAATCACCAAATTCCTTCCGTCCGCGGCAGGATTCCTCTTGAAGAAAGAGATCGAGTACCTTAAAGGAGTTGTGGATAATCCGGTAAGACCGTTCGTGGCAGTGCTCGGCGGAGCTAAGGTGTCAGGCAAGATAGGCGTTTTAGAAAATCTCGCCAATAAAGTCGATAAGGTCATCGTAGGCGGAGGAATGGCATACACATTTATCAAGGCTATGGGATATGAGATCGGCGATTCCCTTGTGGAATCCGATATGCTCGACGTGGCAGCGAACATAATAGACAAGCTCAGAAGGAACAATGTTAAATTTTATCTGCCCGTTGACAGCGTTATAGCACAGAGCCTCGAGCCGGGCGCCGAAACCAAAATAGTCACCGCGCAGGAAATACCCAAGGGCTGGAGGGCGCTCGACATAGGCCCTGCATCGGTAAAGCTCTTTTCAGAGGCCCTGCAGAACGCAAAGACCATCATATGGAACGGCCCTATGGGGGTGTTCGAGATAGACGCGTTTTCGAGAGGAACGTTTTCAATAGCCCACGCGGTGGCAGACGCGTACGCATTGACAATCGTCGGAGGCGGCGACACGGACTATGCGGTTCACAGGGCAGGAGTAAGCGACGCCATAACTTTTATATCCACAGGCGGCGGCGCATCGCTTCAATTATTGGAAGGAAAAGACCTGCCGGGAATATCGGCGCTTACAGACAGAAAAGACTGATCAAACAAAAAAAGAGGGAGAGCGCATGCGGATAACATGCGTTCTCCCTCTTTATATCTTTTACTGTGCCCCTAAGAAACCATCTGGAGTTCGGCGTCGCATACCTTATGCGGAAATTTCTCGTTCGCGCAGGAAAGAATCCCCCGCTTCATCTCTACGATTGAAGGAGTCTTGCTTTCAAACTGCCCGATAAGATAATGCGCCGCGACTTCGGGTTTAATGATGTCTCCGCAGGTGAAAATGTCCACCGCAGCGTAACCGTATTCGGGCCATGTGTGTATGGAGAGATGGGATTCGGCGATTACAACCATGCCGCTGATACCGAACGGGTTAAACTCGTGGAAGGAAACATCGACTATGGTGGCCTTGGCCTCCTTTGCTGCGGAAACCAACGCCTCTTTTACTTTACTTAGGTCTTTCAGAATCTCAGGATTACAGTCCCTCAATTCAACCAAAAGATGGGTACCTAAAGCATGCAATTCTCTACCCCCTTCAGTTAAAAATCGAAGGAGCAACTGCTCCTTTTAAGCTAAAAATATTACAGCAATCGGGCGGTTTTTGTCAATAAAAAATTTTAAATCCTGTTGCCGGAAATAGTTTCGGTCTGATATAATACTTCTCGTTTCTGAACGGCGGTGTAGCTCAGACGGTCAGAGCATGCGGCTCATATCCGCAGTGTCCGGGGTTCGATTCCCTGCACCGCCACCAAAAATCTCTTCTTAAATACACTTCGTCATGCGTCCCGCAAGGTTCCATGAAAACTTTCTTCTATTTACTCGACACGGCACAATACAACTGACAGCCAAAAGCAAGGTTCTTGCTTTATTAGGCATAACGTATTAATATTAATAAATTTTAAAGTGTTATTTCGCAATGGGGCAAATGAAGGGAAGACGGGCACTGTAATTTTGCGTGGAGATGGGTATGACTGATATTGTTCCGCTGGAAACGATCGAGAAGCGCATCCTTTTAATTCGCGGGCATAGAGTGATGATAGATGCTGATTTGGCAGAACTTTATAGTGTTATAGTGTTCCGACAAAAGTTCTGAATCAAGCAGTAAAGCGAAATAGAGAACGCTTTCCTGACGAGTTTATGTTTCAATTAACCGAAGAAGAAAAAGGCAAGGTGGTCACAAACTGTGACCACCTCAAAAAACTCAAATTTTCACCCAATCAGCCTTATGCGTTTACCGAACACGGCGCAATCATGCTTGCCACTGTTTTAAACAGCCCTGTTGCAGTGCAGACAAGCACTAATATTGTGAAGGTATTTGTCCGGCTGCGCCAGATGCTTGCCTCAAATGCTGAACTTGCCCGTAAACTTCGATCTTTAGAAAAGAAATACGACGCTCAGTTCAAGATAGTCTTTGATGCGATACGGCAGTTGATGACTCCGCCGGAACCGAAGAAGAAGGGGGCAATAGGATTTAAAGGGGGAAAAGATGTCTAAGACTGAGGGCTTGTGGCTATAATATGACTGAACCTCGGCGGGATATGCGTGCCTGCGGTTAGCTACAAATGACCTAACCCCATCATAGAAAAACGGCGGCTACTGATAAATAATCTTCCATTGATTTTTAGTGAGTTAACCTTTGCATGGCAAAATAAATATGTTATAGTGATAATAAAATCAGGGGGAAATAAGAAGTTCGTATAGTATATGTTCGGTAAAAGCAGTTCAGGAGAAATTACCGTATGTCTGATAGGGATGAGTTTTCGCTTACAACAAAAAGAATATTAGCCGAGCGGGCAGGTCAACGTTGCTCTAATCCGGCCTGTGGAAGAAGCACAGCGGGGCCATCAGATGATGTTTCTGGCGGATCAATACGGTTTGGAAAGGCAGCGCATATAACTGCTGCGGCGGAGGGCGGGCCGAGGTATGGACTATTCGTTGGGTATTCGTTGGGTATTCGTTGGGTGTCGTTGGGGATGTCGTTGGGGACACATCCCCTATTTGAACAGATGCAAGGGAGCAGGTACATTTAATCCAACCGCATGAAAAATCGCAGCGTTACAAAACAGCGCATTTATACATGTTGACAAATCCCAACTCAGTTCATAAAATATGAACAAATAGTTTACAGATTGTGAACTGATTGTTCACGCAGTGGAGACATGGAAAGTTTATTCTCAACAAGTGAGCGAATAAAAATATTAGCGGCTGTCATTTTCAGGACAGGCAGCGTCAGCGTAAACAATATTGCCTCCCAACTCGGATTAAGCAAGGGGCTGGTCTCTAAGTATTTCCAGATTCTTCTTAAGGAACAACTATTAAAGAAGGAAAAAGGCAAATTATTTGTAGCTGTCAGCACGTCAGTTAGAGCAGTCAAAATACTGCTTAATGTGAGAAGCATAGATACGAGAATATTCGGTAAATATCCGTTTGTTATTGCAGCCGGGTTGTATGGGAGTTGTGCAAGAGGGGAAAACACGGAGGATTCGGATGTGGATTTGTGGGTGAGGGTGAAGGATGTTGAAGAAACAAAAATTGCCTCGTTGACATCTGAAATAAACAAAAAAATAAAGAACGCAAGAATACTTTTTTTGAGCGACAAAAAGATAGCGAAGCTCAGGAAAGAAGACATAATGTTCTATCACTCTCTTTCTTTCGGATCAATAATTTTATATGGTGATAAGGATGCAGCTTCGGTTTAAGAACTGCATAGAAAAAGGACTGCTGAGGAAGATACCGGCTTCTGAAGACAATGCAATACGGTCGATAAATAAAGCCGAAAGCTGGCTTAAGGAAGCTGAAAAATCATTTCAAGGCGAGGCGTATGATTCATCTGTCCTTTCTTCATATCTTGCCATGTTTCACTCTGCAAGGGCGATTCTATTCTTGGATGGATACAGGGAGAAGAGCCATGCATGCGTTGCAAGATATCTGGAAGAGCAATATGTAAGCAAAAAGAAGCTTGAGAAGAAATGGGTTGAGTTATTAGACCATCACAGAGAAATCAGGCACGATGATCAGTATGATTTGAGTTTTTACTCTTCGGATGAGGAAGCAAAAAAAGCGCTTGAATCGGCAGGACAGTTTTTGCAGCGAATGAAACATTTGTTAAATTCAAGCAAGTGATTTAGAGGAAAAATAAACGAGCAAGCAAAAAATGGACAGGTACATTTAATCCAACCGCATGAAAAAATCAGACCGATATAAAACAGCTCATCTTATTGAAGACCAGTATGAGCCGGGGTCAAACGGACTGGTTCTTAAAAACAAGCTCGGCATTAAATCGCTTGAGGAGATGAATAACGCAGAAGCTGTCGCTCTGAAAGAGGCGACTGACAAGTTGGTCAAAAAATTCGATAAACATCACCGTTTTACGGCAGCGGATATCTGCGGTTTTCATAAAATCTGGTTAGACGGAATATACTCATGGGCCGGCAAATATCGACAGGTGAATGTGAGTAAGGAGGATTTTCCATTCGCGGCGGCAATACATATCCCATCTCTCATGAATCAGTTCGAGCAGGATGTCCTCGTCCGCAACACCCCCTGTAATTTCAAAAATAGGGAAGAAGTTATTCATGCGCTTGCTGAAACTCATATCGAACTGGTTTTAATCCATCCATTTAGGGAAGGGAACGGTCGGGTAGCGAGAATTCTTTCGACTTTGATGGCTCTTCAGGCAGGCTTACCGCTCCTCGATTTTAGTTTGATTACCGTAGAGAGAAAAAAGGAGTATTTCGCAGCGATTCAGGCTGGCCTGGATAAGAAATATGCGCCAATGGAGAAACTATTTTCGGTGCTTATCCGGAAGATTGATGCGGTTTTATGATTTTTTCTGCTTTGTCGCTCTGTGTGAGTTTACGTATTATAGACTCGACTGATTCTTCAGTCTCGATGGCGGTCGAACTGGAGACATTGATGATCAATGCCTGCCGGTATTTCTCAGGGTCTTTTAGATAAGGATTGGTTTCGAGTAATGACTTTTTTGACATAATATATTATATCATTTCAATAGTGTCCGGTAAAAGTAAATAAGTCTTGGTCTGTTACACTCGATTGTTGGATAATAGAAGTGACGAAACCCTATACCAGCAAGGAGGAACAGACCATGAACAAAGTATACACTATATTCTCTGAGTTATTGAAGCT